>NJEH01000053.1 GCA_002254595.1 Thermofilum sp. ex4484_15 | reverse complement strand
GCTTTAGGTAGCGCTAGGAGGCCTGAGATATTCTCCAGGTTAGTACTGGGCGTAGTACTTTGCGAGGCCATAGGTCTATACGGCTTAGTGACTTCCTTGTTGCTTATTATGCGTATATGAAAGTGTTATGATATGAGGTTAAGTACATCTTATTTCCTTAACGGTATAGTATATGCCAGGTTACCTACCTTACTTAGTAGGGATTCGTTTGAAACGCTAATACTTACTAAAGATGTAGAGGATTTCCTCTCCAGGCTTACTTCAAATCCTTTCTATTACGATCTTAAGGTAAGTGACCCTAAAGACCCTCTACTCTTCGAGAAACGTTTAATGACTATCTTGATGAACGAATTCGGGGAGCTCTCTAAATACGATCGTAAAATGAGAGAAGTAATGGAATATTACTTGTTACCTTATAGGGCTAGAAATCTAGGGCTACTTACATCTTCAAAGCCTATGGGCTTAACATGGGGAGAGGTCTCTAGGCTGATAATCCCGGACCCCTTTACGGGGATCGACTTTTATGAAACTTTGTACTCCTTAAGCCTTGAGAGTATACTAGCTTATTTAGAGGGAAAGGTACTAAGGGGGGCCTTAGAAGCCTTAAAGGTTTTCGAAAGTACTCGCGATCCTACGGTACTAGAAGCCATCATAATGAAATTAAGTTACGAGGAAAGGATAAATTACTTCGCTAAGTTAAGGGGGGGAGGGGCCGAGGCGTTCTTAGATTGCTTACTTTTAGAGGCGGACGTCATCAACATCCTAACAATATACAAAGGTAAGGTAATGGGGATTTCGAATGATGTTATAGCTCTTAACGTTATTAAGGCAGGTTACCTCTACCCTACAGTTATCCTTAAGGTTTTAGAATATAGGTCCCCTAGGGAGGTAATGGACTACTTCCTATCGACCGAGTACGGCTTCCTCTTCGAAGGTATAAGTGAAGCGTTCGAAGTAGCGCTAAGAGCTAGGAATAGGTTAAATAAATTACTCTACCTTAAGATCGGTACTATACTTCTTGACCCCTCCAGCCCCTTACTCCCCTTAGCTTACTTGAAGTTAAGGGAAATAGAGGTGGAAAGCGTTAGGAGGATATATCATTTTAAAAGGTTAGGATTGAAGGGTGAGAAGTTAAGGGAGGTAATACCCCTTTAGGTCTTACCGGGGACATTATACGGGTTTCAACGGTTATCTGTAGGCCTGCTTACAGCTCTAGGCCACCTTAGGATCTTTATTATCGCCCAGAGGGTTGAAAGAAGGGCGCCTATTATCGCTCCTATAGTTTCACCAACCTCGGACTCTACTTTAATTAATTTAGGTAAGAAGGACTTCCCTATATACCAGAATAGTAAGGTTACTACTAACATATCGATAGCTACATTAAGGATCCTCGCTACTTCCCTCCAATTGAAGCCTCCGTTACATCTATCGTATAGGTTCCTTACTTCACGCGGTACTTCTTGTATTATACAACCCTCTATACATCTTAGGGGATCGCCTAAGAAGGGGGGCTCAGGCCTTACTAGGTACTCTTTATTTACCTCACAAGCTGCTTTAATTACCCTTAACGGTATGATATCTCCCCTTAATATCTCTGAAAGTTCAAAAACATCCATACCGCACCTCCTAGCTAATTCCTTTAAGCCTACGAATTGTATTGCTTTATCTATAGCTTCCTTAACCTTTCCGTTAGCTCTTACACCTAACTCCATGGAAATTACCTAAGGGACGCTAGGACCCAAGGAGAGCACTCTTCTTAGCCTATATATGTCCTCCCTTTCCCTCTCCTCTAAAGTCATCTCTATTTCCTTAATTACCTTCTTGAGCTCTGGGGATATTACGTACTCTAAAGCGTTCGCCCTTCTCCTAGTTTTAAATATCTCTAACGCTAACTCCCTTAGCTCCAATTCTAGACTTAATAGGGAGATTAACGCGTTAAGCATTCTATCGCCCTCCTTAACTAACTTAGCTACATAAAGCGGTAAGGATATTAGGTTACGTGAGACTTTAACTTCCTCTACTTTAGATAACTTAAATGAAGGTACTTTAACTCCCATTACGTTTCTTACGTAAGCTTCCAACCTATAGGCCTCGCCTCTTAGTAATACTATTTCCTCTAAATTTAATGAAGAACTTTCTATCTCGGCTAATCCTACGTATGTCCTAAGCTTCTCCAAGGCTTCCCTCAGTTCCTCCTTCACCGCGAGGTATTCCCTAAGCGCCCTTAAGAACTCCGTTACTAACGCATTCTCCTTATCCTTAAGTAAATCCTTAGCTCTCTCCACTAACCTTAGCCTTCTCCTTAGGTTTATCAGCTCCATCCTCGTAGGCCTTACTTTTAGGTAGCTCAACTTTACTCCCTCTTACGTTTGGGATAATACTCCTCTAAGATCTCCGGTGGTATCCTAGTTAATTCCTCCTCCGGTAAGTATTCCGCCAATAACTCCCAGCCTAATTCTAAAGTTTCGTCAAGGCTCCTCCTTTCGTAAGGCCCTTGGTTTACGAATTTCCTCTCGAAAGCTTCGCCGAAGCTTAGATATTTCCTATCCCTAGGGGTTAGTGCCTCCTCACCTACTACCAAGCTTAAGCTCCTTATGTACTGGGCTTCCGCGTAAGCAGCGTACAGTTGATTACTTAAGTACATATGATCTCTTCTAGTATATTTAGCCGCCTCCTTCATTAACCTACTTAACGAAGGTAGTACGTTTATAGGAGGGTAAATGCCCTTCTGATGTAATCCCCTATCTAAGTATATTTGCCCTTCAGTTATGTATCCGGTAAGGTCTACTACGGGATAAGTTACGTCATCGTTAGGCATGGTAACTACGGGTATTAAGGTAATACTACCCTTAAGACCTTTTATCCTGCCGCACCTTTCGTAAAGGGTAGCTAAATCGGTATATAGGTAGCCCGGATATCCTCGCCTACTGGGTACCTCTCCCCTAGCTGCTGATATCTCCCTTAACGCGCCTGCATAATTTAACATGTCAGTAAGTAATACCAATACGTGTATACCTAACTCGAAGGCTAAGTACTCAGCTATGGTTAACGCTACCCTAGGGGTCATTAACCTCTCTATCGGGGGGTCATCCGCTAAGTTTATTATCAAGACGCTCCTGTGTAGTGCCCCCCTCCCCTCTAGCTCCTCCCTAAAGAACCTAGCTTCATCGGACGTTACTCCCATGGTAGCTAAAACTACAGCGAAGTCCTCCTCATCTCCTGCCCTAGCTTGGCGAGCTATCTGGCTAGTTAATAAGTTATGCGGTAAGCCTGAACCTGTAAATAGGGCGATCTTTTGTCCCCTGCTAATGGTGTTCATACCGTCTATAGCTGAAATACCCGTTTCTATGAACTCCTTAGGGTAATCCCTTGAGACAGGATTTATAGGGAGTCCATTTACATCCATGTAATCTAAAGGCTCTATGGGGGGGCCCTCATCGTTAGGTCTCCCCAAACCATCCAGTACCCTACCTAAGACGTCATCGGACATCGGTATCTTATAGGTATCGCCGTAAAAACTAACCGTAGTATGGTCTACGTCGAGCTCGCTAGTACCTTCCAGCACTTGGACTACTGCGAAATCCTCTGCTACGTCTATTACGGTACCCATCCTCTCCCTCCCGGAAGGATCTAATACCTTTACTACTTCCCCGTAACCTACCTCTTTAACCTTTTCAACTATAAGTAATGGTCCTTTAACTTCTCTAACTGTTCTATAGTATTTTTGTAACCTAAATTTGACTTTCATATGTTCCCTCACCCTTCATACTGAACCTAGTTATCAGTTTTTCTATCCTGCTTACTTCATCTTCTACCTTCAGAGTAGGTAAATACCTCAATTTAGATATCATACTCCTAATCTTAGGGGAAGTTATTTTCTCTAAGGGAACTCCCTCACTTAACATCTTGAACGCTTCATCGTAAAACTTCATGATAATCCTAGCTATAAGTAACGTCTTCCTAGGCTCCGAATAGGTATCGATGGGGTGGAAGGAATCCTGCATCAATAAGTCCTCCCTTAACATCTTACCGAAGAACAGAAGCAATTTATCCCTATCCGGTAAAGCATCGATACCTATTAATCTAGCTATTTCAAGTAACTCCGCCTCCTTACGTAGTACCTCCTGTATCCTCCTCCTTAGGATGGGCCATTCCGGACTGATTTCCCTAGCGTACCAAGTGCCTAGCGAATCAGCGTAAAGCGAATAACTAGTTAACCAACTTATGGCCGGGAAGTGCCTCTGTTCAGCTAACGCTTTATCTAAAGCCCAAAACGTGCCTACTACTTTTAACGTAGATTGAGTAACGGGCTCCGAAAGGTCCCCTCCGGGAGGGGATACGGCTCCTACTATGGTAACGGAACCTCGTCTATCCTCGCTACCTAGGCATATTACCCTGCCCGCTCTTTCGTAAAACTCGGCTAATCTATCAGCCAGATAAGGAGGATAACCCTCCTCGCCTGGGACCTCCCCTAATCTACCAGATATCTCCCTTAGGGCTTCTGCCCACCTTGAAGTGGAATCCGCCATCAATGCTACATCGTATCCCATATCCCTGTAGTACTCCGCTATGGTAACTCCTGTGTAAATGCTAGCCTCCCTAGCCGCTACTGGCATATTACTGGTATTCGCAATTAATATGGTTCGCTCCATTAAAGGCCTACCGCTCTTGGGGTCCCTTAACTTAGGGAAAGTAGTTAAGACCTCGGTCATTTCGTTCCCTCTCTCCCCGCAACCTATGTAAACGATTACCTTAGCGTCCGACCATTTAGCTAATTGTTGTTGTATTACCGTTTTACCTGTACCGAAACCTCCTATTATAGCGGCCGTACCACCCTTAGCGACTGGGAAGAGTAGGTCTATATTCCTTATGCCCGTTATTAAAGGTACCTTAGGATCCAATTTTACCTTATAAGGCCTAGGTTCCCTTACAGGCCATACTTGCCTCATATGTATCTCCATTTTCTTAGTTCCATTACTTACGATGGCTACTACATCCTCTACGGTATAGGCTCCCTCTTTAACTACTTCCACTATCCTGCCCTTAACACCTGGCGGTACCATTACCCTATGCGTTACTGAAGGGGTTTCTATCACCTCGCCTATGAGATCTCCCTCCCTTACTTTATCTCCGGCTTTAACCTTGGGCTTGAAATTCCATTTCCTATGTCTAGGTAACGTAGGGAGGGATACGCCTCTTTTGATAAAAGCCCCTCCTTCCTTCGCTATTAAAGTTAAGGGCCTCCCTATACCATCGAAAATACCTCCTATAAGTCCCGGTCCTAGCTCTATACTCAGCGGTTTACCGCTTAACTTGACCCCTTCTCCTGGCCTTAAGCCGCTAGTATCCTCGTAAACTTGAATTATAGCTAAGTTCCCCCTTAGCTCTACTACCTCGCCTACTAATTCCTCCTCCCCTACCCTGGCTAATTCGTACATCCTCGCTCCCCGTACCCCTTTGGCTATAACTACGGGTCCGGAGACCCTAGTTATCCTACCTACCCTAACGCCCATCAAGTAACCCCTATTAAGCGCCTTACATCTACCTTAATTCCTAAGGCCTTACTAGCCAATTTTAACGGTAGTCCTTCCTCCCCTGGTGCTATACTTATTACGGTAACCTTTACCCCGGGTAAGTGGGAAAGTGCTTTAGAACGTACTGAATCGGCAAGGTGAGGGACTGTTATTAGCATATATTCATCCGCCTTGCCTTCCAATGCCTTATGCAATTCCCCCAGCGAGTATGCGTCTTTAAGGCCTAAAATTCTAAATAAGGATCTTAACTCCCTACCCCCTATCACTGATGCTTTTATTTTCATGGAGGATCCTAACCTGCTACCTACTTCCTATTACTCTTGCAGG
>NJEH01000052.1 GCA_002254595.1 Thermofilum sp. ex4484_15 | reverse complement strand
ACGCCGCTTGAGGTGTAGATCTCCAGAAGCAGCGAGTGACGCAGCCGGCCGTCGATAATGTGAACCTTGTGCACGCCCCGTTCGATCATTTCCAGGCAAGCCTGGACCTTGGGTATCTGGACGGGAGGGATACTTTTAATATACTCTATCCTGGTGTAAGGAGGAGTTCCGAAGTGCCTGTAGCACCGTCCAGGCCTTAAAGGCATGAAATTCCACCTTCCTCTATATTTCTTTAATTAAGTTCGTCCTGATCTAAGGGGATTTAATCTTATTTAAAGTTTTTCTTAATAAACCTAGGATGGCGTAAACCTCCCTCCTAGTTACGAAAGCCCTACCTAATACCCTCCTAACTATGGAGTGCACTATTCTAGCCTTAGGAGGAGGATAATTCAATTCCTTAACTATTTCATTAACGTACTCCTTAAGTACCTCCATCTCCTCGACCCTAGGGGCTTCATGGACCTCCCGGGGAGATGGCGCTATTTCCTTCTTGAATATTTCGTAGAAAATTATCGCCGCTGCGTGCGATACGTTTAATATCGGATACTCAGGGTTAGCCGGTATCCTAACTATTGTATTACATAATGTTAATTCTTCATTAGTTAAACCTCTATCCTCCCTACCTAACATTATCGCTACTTTACCATTTATCCTGCTGGCATTCTCTGCGAATTCCTCGGGAGATAGCGCTATTCTATTTACGTTGTACCTCCCACCTCCCTTACCCGTAGTACCAACTAAGTAATTTACGTTAGATAAAGCATCCTCCAGCTCCTTTACTACTTTTACTTCATTTAATAAATCATAGGCATGGGCTGAAAAAGCCCTCACTTCATGGTTTAACTTAACCCTAGGGTTAACTAAATATAGCTCCCTTAGCCCGAAGTTCTTCATGGCCCTTAATACGTAACCTATGTTCATCGGATAAAGCGGTTCTACCATTATTATCCTATACTTACGTGCTAAGAGCGCTAACTTAGCCCTCACCAATTTACCTCACTAAATTAGCCTATAAAATTAATTAAAAATTATGCTATAACGTGGGGCTTGTCCTATAGAAACCTTTTTATACTAAAGGATTGTTAGTGGTAACGGTTTGAGGTTTTCGTATTATTTGAGGGAATATGAATGCCTAAGAAGCGTAAGAATAGGGGTAGAGGTAAGGGAGGTAAAGGTAAGGAGAGCTTAGTTCAATGTGAAATATGCGGTGCATTAATACCTAGGTCTAAAGCTAAGAAGGTTACGAGGAGGATAAGTTTCGTGGATCCCCAATTAGAAAAGGAGTTGAGGAAAAAAGGAGCTATAATACCTACGTATACTACTACGAGGTATGTTTGCATAAGATGCGCTATATCCTTAGGCATAGTTAAAGTAAGAGCTAAGGAGGAGAGGAAGAAGCGGGAGCCCTTAAGGGTATAACATTGATGAAGCGGGCTTTCGTAATAAAGTCCAATACCGCCATAACTGAATTTAAAAGGGAGTACCTATACTCCTTAGCTTCTCTAACCGGTAGGTTAGACGTAGTAATAAGAGCGTTAATAGCCGCCCTCCTAGGACCTAAAGGGATAAGGGAGGAAGTGATTTTCTACGCTATACTAGAGGGCCCTCCAAACCCTCCGCTGACCTTGATGGCAAAGGGTTCAGAATTGAAGTACTTGCCCTTAAGCGAAGAGGAAGTAGCAAAGGCGATATACACTACTAGCGGGGGTTCAAATACCTGGTTGAAGGTAGAGAAAAAGGGGTTAAAGGAGGTAATGGGAGAGGTAATTTCCTCAGGTTATAAAGTAATATATTTAGTGGAGGATGGAGTTGATATTGGTAGGTATGAATTTAGAGAGGAAGAAAGTTATTGCTTCATAGTGGGCGATCAGAAAGGCTTAAGCAAAGAAGATGAGGAGTTCTTAGAGGAAATAAGAGCTGTAAGGGTTAGTTTAGGACCCCTTCCTTACTTATCTAGTCACTGCATAATCTATGTGAACACCTTACTGGATAGGATTGATACTAGCCCTTAATGCTTCCAGGAATAAGGGGAGAGGAATACCTAATCCTAGAGAAGTATTCTGCCTTAGCTCCTACGCTTAACCTATCTAAATTTTCATACTTAGCTATTACCTTGCCGAAGTAATTAACGTAATCACCGCCGGAGGAACATCTAGGGCATTTATTAAGTAACGAACGTACTAAGAGGCCGCACCTAAGGCACTTAGTTATATCTACTGTAAACGTAAGAGCCCTTAGGCCCTTTATCTTTAGTAAGTAATGGAGGATATCCTTAAGCTCTTCCGGCGATGGGAAAGGGGAAGTTAAATGTACGTTAAGGAAGGACGGGCCAGCTAGATCTTGAAGCTTCGATTCCAGCGAAGCCCTATCTTCGAGCGTTAAAGGCCTAGATAAAGGTATTAAACCGATAGGGCTTACCGATCTAACCTCCTCCAATCCCTTAGAGAACTTCATTAAGTACTCGTAAACCCCTAAGTCGGGCGTTATACTACATGCCTTAATGTCCTTAGAGCTCGTTACCTCCTTAATGCCCTTAAGGACCTCCTTAAGCAATCTTAATTTTTCCTCATCGATATCCGTAATTTTACTAATAGCCTCCTCTAATCCTAGCGTACTTACGTAACCGTAAACGGGTACCCCTACTTCCTTAACCTTTATTAAGCTACTTAACGATGGTATAACAACTTCCTTAAGTTTCCTATTAACCCTCTCTAAGAGATCCATTCCGCACATTAGCGGTTCATTTAAGACTTCCATCAATTCCCCCTTCCTAAAGTACTTTAATGTCTCTAAGGCGTTCAAAACGACGGTAGAGCTTAACGCATATACTTTAGCTTTGGGTTCAGGAGGTACCTCGCGTAAGTACGCCGTTAATAGGCCTTTAACCTTAGATGAATTAGCTATAAATAAAGGTACGCCTTTAATAATAGCTCTCTTAACGGATTTTATTAACTCCTCGGTAATTTTACTTAAATCGCTTAACTTCAGTATTAGTACAGGTAAGGAAGTAATTCCTTCCTCTGCTAAACTAGTAGCAGCTACGAGCAAGGAGTGGACATGGGGGAAAGGAGGTACTTCGTTCAGGTCTACGGAAAGAGCTACGGTATAATTATTACGCGTTAATGAAGGGGATATAGTTAGTAAACGTAAGTAACGATTAAGGTAAATTAAGAACGAGCGTTTACTACACTTCTCGCTTAAGTAGTTAAGTACTTCTTCAAAACCGTGAATGATATGGGAGTAGGAGGAGTATTGCGAAGCCCTTAAGGATAATTCATAAACCTTAAGTAAAACTTCGGAAGGCGTACCCCTTCGTAACCCGCATGATTTTATATCTATTAGGAGGGATTCGGGTATCAGGCCTAAGAAGTGCAAATTACTTACGTAAAGCCTCCCCCTACCATAATGCTTTAACGCTCTACCGTCTAATAACCCTGATAGGTAAGGATATTGCTTCATAGCTAATGAAAGGGTACTGAAAGCCAAGTAGGTTAAAGGATGAGGTCCTCCTTTAAGGGATTCCTCGATTAACTCCCTTAAGCTGATATAGCTTACACCTAACTTCCTGAAATACCTCTCGTATTCATTTAGCCCCCTTTCATACATGGAGGCCCCTATTAGGTAACGTAAGTACTCGGAATCCACTAACATAGATTCGGTAGAACGTACTCTCTCCTCTACGTACTTAGAGAGAAAGAAGGCTTGAGGTAAAGGTACTCCTACCTTATTCTTTAAATAATTAATCAAGAAGCTCCTATCGAATTCCCTTATTATTAACTTATCGTCCCTAACAGCTAGTTTCTCCTCCCCCCCTAAGTAATCCATTAATTCCATAGCTACTCTTACGGCCTTAAGCCCTCTCTCTGATAACCTATACTTACCCGTACCTTCATCTATAGTAATTAAATTAAGTTCCCTTAACTTAGTTAAATGGTAAGCTATCCTACTACTTTCTAGCTTAATGTTGAAATTCGACCTTAATTCATCGCATATTTCAGTAAAGGATAATAACCTCTCCCGATAAAGGGCCCTTAATATAGATAACCTTATTTCACTACTAATCGCCTTAAGTACGCGTAACGTTCCATCTTCTAACTTAGGGGACAAATTAAGGCACCGTAAACCCTAAGCTAAAAGGGATAACCTTTTACCTTAGCTACCTCCCTAAGCCCTTCATCTAACTTTATCTTACCTACGGCTATTAAGGATACGTCATCGGAGGAAGGGGTTAGTACCCTTATTAAACCCTTTTCAAAATCTAATTCCTTTACAATACCTAACCCCTTTAACCTACCGTCCGGTCCTATCAAACCCACTAATGTACCTCTCTCCGCACCTCTAGGTATTATTACTATATCCCTACCCATCTCCTCTTTCGCTATTCTTAACTTATCCTCACCTACCTTACCCCTTCCTATTATTACTACTACCTTATCCCATCTAGTACCGGCCCATACCACTTCTACGCCTAGTAGATCGCTAAGCTTCATTACTTCCTCCTTAGGTAGGGGAATGGAGGAGCCCATTAAGGAGTACTGTAACCTTATCCTATCTAAGGGGAAGGCCCTAATCCTAGCGCTTTCGAAGTACCTCCTGTAATTCGCCTCCCTTAATAACTTCCTCTCCTCAGGGCTTCTCTTATGTAAACCGGTAATGGCCGTTAACCTAATTACTTCCAACCATTTTTGAGCTTCGAAAGGTTTAATTAAGGCCTCCAGTTCCCCTCCCTTCTCTATCGCTACTAATACCCTAGGCCTTATGATGTTTATTAAGGAGGTCTTAAGTTCTAATGCCTCCTCATCGTTTATCCATCCGTCAGTATTTATAACCACAATATCGGGGTTTAACCTTAAGGCCCTTTCATAGAGTACCCTAGTTCCTACTAGTACCCTATGAATTAAGCCTGAAGGGCTAGTAGAACCTACGAAGTAACCTTCATCCATACCGGCCTTCGAGAGGGAAGTTAATGGCTTCTTAGGTACGGTAAATCCTATTACCGTAGGTACACCTATCTCGGATTGACCTAGGTCCTCATCTATGAGCACCGTTCTAAAGCCCTTAGATAAAGAGTAATTTACTATAAAGGACGAAAATACTGTTTTACCGCTATCTACATCCCCCAATATCATTAACGTAACCGGTCTAGGTAAGTTAAGGACCTTCTCCGCGGCCTCCCTCCAATCGTAAGGAATAAGCGGCGCTTCCTCCTTTAATTCCTCTATTTTACCTCCTTCACCTACTCCTATTTCCACTATCGAATCCTCCACGACCCTTACTATTAAACTCTTAGAGACTGGTACTACTATTTTCTCTCTCCTCCTCATAGGGACCCCTAATACCTCTACCTTACCTTCAATTAACGTTAATGCTGCAGGCCCGCTGACTCTATAAGCCTTACCCGAAGGAAGGTTAACCCTCATGATCTCCCCCATGAACTAAATCAAGCTCCAAATCCGAAACGGCTATTAGAATTCTTAATAAATTAAGCATATATAACCGTTCCCTACTTAAGAAATTTAGCCTTCTTCTTCGTTTAATTTTCAGGAACCCCCTTCAGTTTCCTTAGGGGCTTTCTTAACATAATCAGCGCTTATAGTTATAGGTAGCGGAAATGAAGTTTCGAAGAGTTCTACCGTAACTTCCCCCCTGTGCTTATCTACATGGGTTACTTTCCCCTTCATACCTCTAAAGGGCCCACCTACTATTTCTACCACGTCGTTTACCTCTATTTCCTCTATAACAGGCCTAGGCGATATGAATCATCTATTACTATAATCGACTTAAGGGGGTAACCTTTGCTCCTCGCCCTTACCTCCACCAGTAAAGCGACGTTATATTCCTGCCCTACTACAGTCCTAATTACGTAAAAGGAGTTCTCCCCGTTCACCACCATCCCCTTAACTTACCTATAAGTAACGCTATTAAACTACCTACTATAGCGCCTACTATTACTGGTATTAACGCGCTTAAGGAAGGCTTAGGTATTGGGGTTGTAGAAAGTACGGAAGACGTTAATTCAGCTACGAAGCCAGCTACGCCTAATAAAGTTAATCCAACTAAGGAAGCCTTAAGGGAAGTCTTCAACCTAGACTTACTAGGCTTCCTAGCTATCCTTACTATCCTCCTTACTGAGGAAAGGAAACTACCCAATCCCACTCGTTCCACCGCCTACTAGGATTGATAATACAGCTCCCGCGCTATAAAGCCTATTTTCTGCCTGCTGAAATATTAAGGATATCCTTGTATCATCTATTATATCGCTCGTAACTTCCTCGCCCCTTCTAGCTGGTAGGCAATGCATAAATAAGGTCCTCCTACCCGTAGATTCCAGTAATAGTTTACTAACCCTATATTTAGGCAAGAATACCTTCAACCTTTCCTCCTTCTCTTCCTCAAATCCCATACTTACGAATACGTCAGTATATATTATATCGGCTCCCTTAACTGCTTCGTATGGATCCTCGGTTACCAGTATTTCAGCACCGCTCTCCTCAGCGTTACTTAAAGCTTCCCTCAAGATGGATTTCTTAGGCCTGTATTCCTTAGGACAAGCTATCCTGAAGTTCACTCCCAACATAGATGATGATAGCAATAGGGAATGACATACGTTATCACCTCCATCTCCTACGAACGCTAGGTTTATACCCCTTAACCTACCGAAAACCTCCCATATAGTGTACATATCCGAAATAGCTTGAAGTGGGTGCACTAGGTCGCTTAAAGCGTTCACCACAGGTACCTTAGCGTATTTTGCCATAAGATTTAAAGTATCGTGAGAGCGTACCCTAGCTACTATGGCGTCAACGTAATTGCTCAAGACCTTAACGGTATCCTCTAAACTCTCCCCTCTACTTAACTGGAGTTTAGTAGCCTCAAGTTCTAGTGAATAGCCGCCCAGATCGCTTATAGCTACCGCTAAGGAAACCCTAGTCCTAGTAGAGGGTTTTTCGAAAATTAAAGCTATCCTCTTCCCCCTTAAGTAAGGGAAGAGGGCTAAGCCTAACTTCCTAGAAGCCTTAATCTCCCTAGTTAACTTTAGTACCTTCCATAGTTCGCTTAGCGTGAGATCAGTTACCTTAAGTAAATGCTTAACCATTTACCTCACCTAATATCCTTTTAGCTAATTTACCGGGATCTGCTACCTCTAGATCCCCATAACCCTGCCCGGTACCTACGAAGATTAAGGGCTTAGAAGTGGCGTACACTATAGAAAGGGCAGCCCCTCCTTTAGCGTCAGCGTCTAATTTAGTTAAAATGCTAGCATCTATGCCTACGGCTTCGTTAAACTTCTTCGCCTCGTCTAAGGCGTCGTTACCTGTTAAGGCATCCCCCACGAATATCTTTGCATCCGGTTTCACTACCCTAACTATTTTCCTCATTTCATTCATTAAATCTACATCGGTTTGCATCCTACCAGCCGTATCTATCAGTACTACATCTATCCCCCTACTCTTAGCGTGATTCACTGCATCATAAGCTACAGCCGCTGGATCGGCTCTATAACCATGCTTAATCAACTTAACACCTAGTTTCCTAGCGTGCTCCTCCAATTGCTCTATAGCACCAGCCCTAAAGGTATCGGCGGCCGCTATTATTACCTTAAAACCCTTCGATTTAAACATGTAAGCTACCTTAGCTATAGTAGTAGTTTTACCATGACCATTAGGCCCTAAGAAGAGTATTGTTAAGGGCTCCCCAAGTTGCTTCTTCCTCCTAGCTAATTCCACTAAATCCAAGCTATTAGGAGAGGAAAGTAAGTCGATTAATATCCCCTTAAGCTTCTCCTTTAATATGCGTTTCCTATCCGAGAACCTATTTACCTTAATTCCTTTAATTTCCGCCTTAAGCCTATTTAATATTTCCTCAGCTACGGGTAAAGCTACATCCGATTCCGTTAAGTCGAATAATAACTCCTCATAATACCTATCTATAACATCTTCGCTTAATTCCGCCTTAGATAGTTTCTCTACGATGGAAGTAAAGGCCTTCCTTATCCTGTCAAACACTTAACTAGTTCCCCCTTTCGATGCCTCTATAATAGATTTTAAACTTGAAATTTGAGAATTAATCCTATTTATTTCATTAATTAAATTACTTATTTCAGTATCTAATACATTTCTTTTGTTTTCAAAATATTTAATCGCCTCCCTAACACCCTTTTCTACGAATACATTAGCTCCGATACCTACTATTACCCTAGAAGTATCGACGACCTTAGCTTTAGCGTAGGCTAAACTACCTAATGGTACTAGTACCTCCCTACCCTCCTCTACTTTCAATAGGTCGTTTAAGAACACTAAAGTGGACGATAATTCGTCCCTTATTCTTAGCAGGAAATTAAGCCTCTCCTCTAGCGCCCTAGCTAACTCCTCTAGGGCTACGTACCTAGCCATTAGCTCCCTAAGCTTATCCTCCGCCATCTTACCTCCTTCCATACCTCACGGTTATGGAAGTTAAGGAGAGTAAATCCTTAACTAATGGATCCTCTACTTCCTCTTCCCTTAATTCCCTTATCTCCTTAATCCTTATTAACTTCCTCTTCAACCTATGCCTAGAACCTATTTCCGAGAGTACCCTTTCTAAAACCTCCTTCTCATGTATTCCGGTCTTCTCTATGTTGAACTTCTGCCATCCCCACCTAGTCCACATTTCACCCACTACCCTGAATGCCCTTACCTTCATAACGGCCACTTCCTAAAGTTCGAGGTTCCCTAGGTAGCCGCTAAGGTAAGTCAAAGTGATCAGTTAAATTTAAACTTATAAATATAACGCAACCGTTCTCCGCCTTAATCGATGGTAATGCTGTTCTTTTGGGGGGCTTTAATCACTTGTCGATCGTTTCAGTTAACTCCTTATCCTTATTAAGTTCCTTAATTAGTTATTAATGGAAGAGCCCTTAGCGGCTCCTAGAGGGTTACTACTTTCACTTTATATTAACTATCATCAGCCTTCGCAATACCTTTCTATCCCTTTAAAGCGGATAATTATCCGCTTTACGCCTTCCTTAACATTTTTACCCGCTCCTAGTTCTTTCTTCTACCTAGCTTCGCCTAATAAGTATGCGTTATAGCTATATGTGCGATACCGAGAACTATCACTTCTTCCTACCAGTTGTCTGAAGGAACGCTTAACCTAGTTACCCAGCATTACTCATCTACTACCGATACCATTAAGAGGCGATTAGCGATCCATGCAAAGCCTACATGCTTTCCTTAATTAATAACGTAAACGTAATAGTACTTTACATAACTTATGAAACTTTTTATGCTTCAATTACCTCGATTTATCCGAAAAATACCCTCTGTATTCTCATTAGCTCGGGACCTGTACTATCGTCCCCTACTAAGGCTCCCTTATCATTAACTACTAATCCCGACCTTAATAACGGGCTACCCATATTAACCGTACCTACATCGGCCGTTACCTTAAAAAGTGATCCCAACTCCTCTACTTCCTCGTCGCTAGCTAGTGGGTTAACTAGTAAGCCCCTATTCGAGGTAACCGCTATAGTACCTACTAGGTTAAAACCAGCTATGTCCCTTTGGAGTACTTCTACCTGTAGGGTATCCGATATTATCTTTAACGCCTCCTTACTTAGTAAGGGGCTTACTAATGCGGCCCTATCATTACATAATATTAAATTCGCTACTGCAGTTTCCTTAGTCGGCAATTTTGCCATAAGTATTTCCTTTCCTGCAATCTCGAGTATTTCATCCCTTAAAGATCTTAATTCCTCTTGAGATACGTAAGGGGGAAGTAATACTCCGTTAGAATTCCCCACCACGAATATCCCCAACAGATGAGAACCGTAAACCTCCCGCCTTAAGACGGGTACCCCTAAGGTCTCCTCTAATGATTTAAAGATCTTATCAGGTAAGGAAGGAGGAGCTAAAGCGAAGAAATCGTTAGCGTAAATAAAGGCGCCTATACTGGAGGAACCGTAGATCCTTAATTTCTCTACCCCCAATTTCCCACCGGGGTTTAAGCTAAGCTTACCTCCGCGGTATCCTCATCTACCTTTTTTACCTTTACCTTAATCCTCCTAGGAGGTCTCTCCCTATTCCTTTCCCATATTTTTTCATTAACATCATTACCTATTACTACCCTCTCTACCTTCAGGTGCCTTCTGACGAATTCCCTTATAAGTTTAATAGCTTTATTCGCCCTCTTAGGCCTAGGTACGAAATAAGCATACCTTAAGGGTATCGTATACATCCT
>NJEH01000008.1 GCA_002254595.1 Thermofilum sp. ex4484_15 | reverse complement strand
CCTACTTAATGGAGGCTTCCATTAATTTCACTAGCAAGAGGGCAAGAGAGAGGGGAAGGAGGCATATAAGGAGTTTAGGCAGGATTATCGATTACGTCATACCGAGGGGGCCCAGGGTAAACATAGCTTGGGCTCCTACCTTGAGATGTGCTGCTAGGAAGGGAGAATTACCTATTAAAATAAGATGGGTGGATTTAAGGGAAGGATTTAAGGAAGGAAGGGGTAGGGTATCCATTATAATAGTGTTGGACTCTAGCGCTTCCATGATGTATTCCATTAAGGAAATTCATGAAGCAATAGAGGCCGTGAGGAGGGAAGCCATAAGGTATAGAGATAGGGCATCTTTAATAATATTTAAAGGCTTCGGATCTTACGTACTACAGGCCCCTTCTACTAACTTTAACTTAGTACTTCAAAAACTTTATAAAGTAGGGCTAAGCGATTATACCCCTTTAGCCTCCGGTATGTTAAAGGCTTACGAGTTAGCTTTAAGAGAGCGTAGTAAAGGATACTCGCCCCTTATAGTAATAATTAGCGATGGGAACGCTAACGTAAGTTTAGAAAGAAGACTGCCGGTACACATTAAAGAGAGGTACCTAGATAAAGCATTAGCTGATACACTAGCAGTAGCTAGATTAATAGCTAGGTCGAAGATCGATACAGTAATTATAAATACAATGCATAGAGATAACACCGTAGGTAGGGGTGAGGATTTCATTCTTACAGGTAGCGATTTAATGATGAAAATAGCCGAGATAACTAAGGGAATTTACGTAGGGGCTAAAAGATAAGCGTCGAAGGGAGGGATATTAATGAGATGTTCTATGATATAGGTTTAACATATCCCGAGGAGGACGATCCAAGGGAACTATTAAGGGAGGCTAAAGAGTTAGGTTATAAAGGAATAGGTTTTAGTTCCTTGGGTTATCCCTTACCTTTTAAGGCTTTAATTAAGGCTTGTAATAAAATAGGATTAGATTACGTCAAGAGGCTAGATATCTCCTCACATAATAAAGTAGTTATAAAGGAGGCCTTAAGGAAGTATAGGAGGGAGGTGGAGGTAATAGTAGTACATCCCTTAAGCGTTGAGGCTGCTAGGTTAGCTGCTAGAGATAGCCGGGTAGATGTCTTAAACTTTCACCTTAAGCCGGAACTTTTCGAACCAGTTGAGGCGAAAATGATGGCCTTAAATGGAAAAGTACTTGAAGTAAACTTAAGGGAGTTGATTAGTAATGGTGCTACTTTAAGGTTAATCCATCTTTATAGGAGGATGATATATCTAGCTCAATCGTTTAAGGTAGAAATACTAATATCAAGTGGAGCTTCAAAACCCATAGAATTGAGGAGGCCTAGGGATCTAGCTTCAATTCTCCTATTCTTGGGCTTTAAGGGGGATTTTAGAAGGACTTTATCCGAAGTACCCTTTAGGATAGTGAGCACTAATAGAGCTAAATTATCGAAGAGATTTGTAGCTAGGGGAGTATGGCTAGCCGATGAGGGGAAGATCTAAAAGAAGATACTTAGTATTTAAGTTAAGCGGTTCTCACTTAAATGAGAGAGAGGTTAGGAAACTCATAGTAGCATCAGTGTTAAAGTATTACGGACTTAAAGGTTACGGGGATTCATTACCTCGCTTAGCATATTTCGATCGAGAGCGGGTGGCGGGGGTAATAGCCTGCCTTAAGGAAGGGGTGGACGTAATAAGATCCTCCCTGGCTCTTATTTCTAAGTATAAGGGTAAGGAAGTAAGGTTAGAGACTTTAAAAATCACGGGTACCTTAAGGAAAGCGATAAGAATAGTAAGGTCCTTAACGCCCACGGGATCCTAAAGGGCTTCTACCCTCTCTAAAATGACGAACTTCCCTAAACTTTTATATTTAATAAGTACAGGTTTTAACTCAAGAGGGAATGATGATGGGGAAGTGGTTTGCGGCGCTCCTGCTCGCCTTATTATTTATAACTTTAGTAAGCTTAGGTATTAGTACGTTACAGATCAAGCCATACATTAAGATAAGGAAATTAGTATACGTAAAAAGAGGTTACGTAGTAGTTAAGGATGTAATCTACTCGCCTAGCGTAAAGGTATTAACCTTTACAGTACCTTCTAGGCGCAATTACAAGTTAATATACCTTTACCCATTATATCCCAATAAAACAGGTATAAAAGTAATAATTTCCGCTAATAGGTATAAAGTTATTTTACCACCAGGCGTGAGCAACGTTACTATTTATAAACTGATAACTGGTGTAATAGAGGTTAGCGAAGAAGGAGTAGCTAACTTAACGTTACCCTTAATTTTAGCTCCATTAGAGTGCGATGCTAACGTCAGCTCTAGTGTATATCTCCCCTCTAAACCGTCTAATTGTTCCTTAACACCATATAACGAGACAGTAAGATTAACCAATTCTACGATATCCTTTAAATTGTTAGCTAAGCCGGCTACGGTTACCTTACTTAAAGTGCTTTCATTTAAAACTAGCGGACCGGCCTGGTTTATGTGCAAAGACTTAAAGAGAGAAGCGATACTAGAAAATGGAAGTATCATGTTTGTAGATGAGTACCTTTTCGTAAATAAAGGATGGGGCGAGGGAAATTCGATAGAACTACGCTTACCTCTTAAAAGCAAGATAATTGATGTTAGGGGTTCGCTGTGGGAGTATAGGGAGGGACTCTCAACGGGAGGGTACTTTGTGAGAGGGGAGGGAAACCATACAGTCTTGAAGGTATACTTAATGGCTTCATGTAGGCCAGGTGACCTAACCTATCTGAGAGTATCCTATAGGATAGAGGGTAGCAGGACCGTACCCTTAGGTTACTATACCGGTTATCCTGTCCTAAAGGCAAGGGGTGTAATAAAGGTAAGAGGGAGGATTAACAAGGCTCCGGGTGGTAGAATCGTAACCAACGGTTCTGAGGCTATCTATGATAGCTTACTTATACCTTACAATAACACGGCCAATTATCAGATTAAGCTAGAGTACTCCATCTCCCCCTCTGTAAACTACATAGGTTATTTAAAGGCTATAATGGTGTTAGTAATAGTCGCAACGCCTTTGATAGCTTATGCAATTTTAATGAAGAAGGAGAAGCCTGTTAAAGCGCCTGAAATATTAGCTAAGAGGGAGCTACTGGATTCGGTTGTAGAGTACTACAGTAGAAAGGTAGAAATCCTAGAAGAGATAGTAGAGGAGTCGCGTAGGTTAGTTAAAGGGGAGATAGCGCGTAACGCCTATAGATTGTGGCGTAAAAAAGCTTCAGACGAGTTAAAGTATATAACGGGAAAATATGGTAAGGACTTAGAGAAATTAGGTAACTTATTGCCTAGTATAGGTAGCATTATAGGTAGGCTTAAGTACGCTGAAAGTTACTTGGAGAGGTTAACGTACCAGATGGAAGCGCTAGCCTATGATGCCCTTAGAGGTGCCATAACTAAGAAGAATTATGAGGGTAAAGCATCGGAGATAAGTAGAAAAAGAGAGGGCTATAAGGAGGAGATATTTAGATTGCTAAATAGATTAAGGGAAGCTTCCGCAACCCCATAAGAGGGATGAGGAGAATTGGTAGCCCGGCGGGGATTCGAACCCCGGATCAGCGGGTCCAAAGCCCGCCATGCTTGACCGCTACACCACCGGGCTAATGCACTTTAATATTTATGGGTAAAGGCTATAAAGCTTACGTATTTAGCCTGAAAAGACTATGTTACGGTACTAATTCCGGCAATCTATAATTCATGATTTCAGAGTAAGGAGGTAATTTACTGCTTAAGATTAACGATGTAGCGAAAGTAATCGTGAGGAATAATAAGTATAGGTCGACTTTACTAAGCCTGTACTCCTTTAAGGTACTCCTCTTAGCCGATGTACCAAAACCCCTAGCCTCTAAGGCCTCCGCTATTAATACGCTCCTTCTTATCTCAAGCACTATTAGGGGGATTAGTAAAGGTAATAATTTCCTAGCTCTTTGAACGAAGTTACCCTTCTCTAGTTCAAGTCCCCTACTCCTCTGAGCATCTATTATGGTCTGGAAATCCCTAGCTAACGTAGGTATGAACCTCATAGCCATCATAAACATAAACGTATATTCGTAGGGGATCCCTATTAAAAGCAAAGCCTCCGATAATTCCTCTGGAGTAGTAGTTAAGAAGAAGATAGAGAAGAAACTAGTCAAGGTTAGGAACCTTAAAGTCATGGAACTAGCGTAATTTAACTTATTCCCTTTAGCCCCAAATAATAAATTAAAGGAGAATATTACAAGGGAAAGTAGAGCTACCGCTCTTAAAGTCCTCCCCCATTCCTTAGCTACTCTATTAGATACAACTATCACGACCGAAAATAGGAATAATATCGAGAGGGGTACTACAGTAGAAAAGTATAAAGTAAGGATTGAATATACGATTAAGAAGCTCATTTTAACCCTAGGATCTAATTTATAGAAGTAAGTACCCTTGGGCTTAAATTTAAAGCCTTCAAATACCCTTATGCTCATGAAATAACCTCGTTATCTCCTTCACTAATTCACTTACCTTTATAAGCTTAGGTGATATACCTACGTCCTTTAATAACCAAGCACAATGCGTTACTTGAGGGGGTAATAGATTGCTCTTAGATATTACTTCGGGGTCCGTTAGGACCTCCCTCACGTTACCATCAGCTACTATCTTACCGTCAGCCATGACTATTACCCTTTCGAAATTCTCAGCTACAAATTCCACGTCGTGAGTAACTACTATTACCGTCTTACCTTGCCTTGATAGCATCCTTAATAATTGAGCTATCTTCTGCTTTTGATAGTAATCCTGCCCTATGGTAGGCTCATCGAAGATTATTATTTCCGGGTCATAACAGAGCACGGAAGCTATGGCTACCCTTTTCCTCTCACCGCCACTTAAGGAAAGAGGAGATCTATGCCTATACTTCCTTAAATCCATTAACGTTAGCGCCCATTCTACCCTCCGTTTAACTATATCCTCAGGGTAACCGAAGTTCCTTAAAGCGAAGGCTAGTTCTTCCTCTACGGTTTCAGCGAAAAGTTGGTGATCGGGATTCTGGAAGACTAATCCCACCGTTCTAGCTAACTCAGCAACGCTTAAGCCTTTAGTGTCCCTTCCCTTTACTTTAACGCTACCACGTATTGGCTTAAGCAGGCCATTAAAATGCTTAATTAAAGTGGTCTTCCCGGCACCATTATTACCCATGATAGCTACCATTTCACCATCTCTTACAGTAAGGTTTATCCCCTTTAGCACGTACTTTCCCCGTTCATAGTAAAAGTATAGGTCATTAACCTCGATAGCTACTGCCATATGTCGCTAAGCACCCCCTAACTCCTAAGGCGAGCTCCTCGCTACTTAAGGGTATGCGAGGTAATTCTATCCCCTCCTCCTTTAACCTCTTATATACTTCTACCACCTTAGGTATACCTATACCTAAACTTCTAGCTTCCTTGCTCGTTATTACCTCCCTAGGATCTCCGTCGGTTATTACCCTACCTTCCTTCATTAAAATTAATCTAGTAGCGTATTTTAGGGCCAGCTCTAACCTATGTTCAACTAAAATCACCGTCACTCCCATAGCCTTATTTACTTGGTGTATCAAGGCAATTATCTCAAAAGCACTTAAGGGATCTAGATTAGAGGTAGGTTCATCTAATACTAATATCCTAGGGGACATAGCCATTACAGAAGCTATGGCTACTTTTTGCTGTTGACCACCTGAAAGCTCATAAGGAGCTTTATCCTTAAGCCCCTCTAATTTAAAATTCCTTAAAGCCCACTTTACCCTTTTACGTATGTAATCCCTAGGTAAGCCTAAGTTTTCTAAACCGAAAGCTATCTCCCTCTCCACACTTGAAAGGAATAATTGATTCTCGGACTCTTGAAATACCATGCCTACTAATCTTGCTAATTCATGGGTACGCTTCGCACGAGTACTTATTCCGAAGATCCTTATATCGCCTTCCATATGACCCCTATAAAAGTGAGGTATTAAACCATTTAGAGTCCTACATAGGGTGCTTTTACCGCTTCCAGAAGGACCCGTAATTACAACATATTCGCCTTCCTTAATTCTTAGATTTACATTATTTAACGCATATTCCTCCGTTCCTTCATACTTAAAGCTTAAGTTAATTACCTCTATAGCGTAATTACTCTTAAGTACCGTTCTCATCTCCTAACCACTATTTTTATAACGTCCCTATGTTGAAGTAAATAGTTAGCAGGTAATCTCCTCTTACTCCTTACGTCTATAGCATACATGAACTTCTCCCCTATTTCGGTATGGATAAGGTAAGCGAAATCCCTTACTGTAGTACCGTGAGGCACTAAAAAAGCATCAGGTAGTACTCTACCTTCGTGGTCGGTAAGGGAATTTTCATCGCTTACCGGGAATACTACTATCATTCTTAATAACTTAAGGAAGGCTACGTTAATTACCTCTTGTACTCCCGTTGAACCCCACCTCTTTAAGACCTTCTCCTCTATATACTCTAACGCTCTAAGTTGGGCTTTACTTAACTTCTCCTCCTTTAAAACCTTAAAGGTGCCATCGCCAGGTAAGTATTCTATTATGCCAGTTGCCCCCGCCCTCCTTAAAGCTAATTCGGCCTCGGCACTAGTAGGTATAACGTAATACTCGTCCTTTAGCTCCCTCTTAAGCCTCTTTATGTTGTCTACGGCTTCGTCTCTATCGGCCTTATTCGCTGCTATTATCATCGGTTTAGAAATCCTCCTCACATAGGAGGTAAATGTCAGTAAATCCTCCCCGCTCCATAGACTGGGTTTTCTTCCTCCTAATCCGCTCTCCTCTAAAGCCTTCATTACATGAGATTCGCTAATTCCTAAACCGCTTAACCTCTCAGCTAATACTTTAACTAAGCTTAGCCTACCGCTCTCTACGCTACGCGAAAGTTTATCCCAATCCTTTTTAATTATCTGGTACATCCAGATGTCCACTTCCCTCTCTAAAAACTTTACGTCCTCTAGGGGGTCGTGCGTATTAGGCCTTACGGGCTTACCTTCGCTATCGGTACTACCGCTGGCATCTATTACGTGGACAAGTACATTAGCCCTTCTTAACTCATCTAAGAACTTATTACCTAATCCCCTGCCCATCCAAGCATCCGGTACTAATCCCGCAACGTCTATTACCTCTACTGGTACGAACCTCTCACCCTTTATACATATAGAGTTCCTAGGGTTATCCCTTACCTCGAATTCCCGACATACACACTTCACCCTTACGTAGCCTACTCCCTTATTGGGTTCTATCGTAGTGAAAGGATAGGGAGCTATTTTAGCGTCAACTAAAGTAGCAGCTGAGAAGAACGTAGTTTTACCGGTATTGGGTTTGCCTACTAAGCCTAGTTGGTACATATCCACTAATATAACGTGCTTAAAAGGTAATTAATAAGGTCGCTGTTATCAGCTTATGCGGGCTTCTTCACTCATTCGCTAAGCCCGCTTTTCATCATCGATGACCTTCAACTAGAATATCCCTTATTAACTTATTCAGGCTTAGTAAAAATATGGAAAGCATAGGTATAATAGGGGTAACAGCTTCATCGTACATAGCTGCCGTTTGGGCTAGAAGAGTGTCTCCGCGTTCTAAAATATTGCTAATCCTCCATGGTGATGGTATAATCTACGATTCCTTACCGGCTTTCTTAGCCGATAGAATAAGTACCTCCTCATTAACCTTAGGAGGTAAGGATCTTATGGAGGTAGCTTTAAGAGTGAGGGTAGGTAGGGAGTATTTACATAAATTTAATTTCGATAAAGTGGGTTTAGAGAAAACTTGGATTAGAGTACTTACGTGGGTTAGAGACGACAGGGTTAACGAGTACAGACTGGATAAAATCGATGACCTACTTAAGTTTAAGGAGGAAATAACGGAAGTAAGGGAGGTAGGACTAGAAGGGTACTTGCCTGAAGTTACTTTATTAGCTCAGGGATTAATAGATCTTGGAGTGAAGGTCACTTCCTTAAGGTTGAGAAATATAACGAAATATTTTGATAACGATATGTTAGCGTACGTTACGAAGCTCCTTAAGGAAGAGGGGATATCGCTTAATGGCCCTAAAGCCTCGTTAAAGTTAAGGAGGAACGTCCCCGATTTTAAATTACCTCCCAGCAAGGGAGTAAAGAGGATAGACTTCGGAGAACTAAAAACGGAAAAGGATTTACTAACCGGGAGAGAGGAAATTTTAGAGGATCTAGGGCTGGGTTATAGAAGAGCTTTAATAGCTGGAATTAGATTAGGAGGTTTAGAGCTAAAGGTTAAGGGTTACGTAAGGAGGATCTTCTTCCGGTTAAGTAACATAAGGGCATTAAGTATAGGCCTCAAGGCGAGCGAAGTTGCAAACCTAAGAGGCTTAATGAGTACTAGAATTAGATGCGACGAATTACGTGGTAATGAAGCGTATTTAAAGTTAATAGGGGATAGGGAGGCGAGGCGATTATTAGGTGTTCAATTGATTTCAACAGCACCCTTAGAGGAAGCCATCGGTTACTTCGAATCCATGTTATATAACGACATTACGCTAGATGAGGGTTTAACCCAGTTCCTATTCTCCGAGTGCACTTACCCGCTACTAAGAGGAGGGGCCTCTAACGCTTTAACGGCTTTATGGGTAAAAGCCGGTATCCCCTCTTAAGGAGTTCGTTTGAAGGGGCTTAACCTTTAGTTACAGCTATAGGCCTTAACCTTACCACCTTCCTAGCGATACCTACCCTATGGCTTACCTCTACTACCCTATCTACGTCCTTGTAAGCCCCTGGAGCCTCTTCAGCGATAACTCTCCTGCTAGCAGCAGCTATCAAAATCCCCCTCCTTTTAAGTTCGTCCTCCACTTTAGTAGCTCTATACGTCCTAGTAGCTTGAGCCCTACTTAATAACCTCCCCGCTCCATGGGCCGTAGAGCCGAAAGTTAACTCCATAGCCCTAGGTGAGCCTATAAGTATATAGGATGCAGTACCCATAGATCCAGGTATTAGTACGGGTTGACCTAAACTACGGTACTTAGTGGGTACCTGAGGATGACCGGGTGGGAAGGCCCTAGTAGCTCCCTTCCTATGTACGTAAACCTTCCTGTAACCCCCGTCTACCTTATGCGTCTCTAATTTAGCTATATTATGTGCTACATCGTATATCAGTTCCATCTCTAAGTCCTCTGCACTCCTATTAAATACTTTTTCGAAAGCTTTTCTCGTCCAATGCATTATGATTTGCCTATTAGTCCATGCGAAGTTAGCTGCTGCCGCCATAGCAGAAAAGTAATCCTCCGCCTCCCTACTAGTAACGGGTACTGCGGCTAGCTCCCTATCAGGTAATTCTATCCCGTACCTACGTACTGCTCTCTCCATTACCTTCAAATAATCACTACAGACTTGATGTCCTAATCCCCTACTACCGGTATGAATCATAACCGTTATCTGCCCTTTTTCATGTATACCCAATTCCTTAGCTACCCTAGGATCGTATATTTCATCAACTACCTGTACTTCTAAGAAGTGGTTACCGCTACCTAGGGTACCTAATTGGTTCCTACCCCTACTTTTGGCCGCGTTTGAAACTTTATCGGGATCGGCCGCATCCATAACCCCCCTTTCCTCTATAAACTCCTGATCTTCATCCCAACCGTAACCGTTAGCTATAGCCCATTCTACGCCGTCCTTCAGTACCTTATCTAATTCATTAACGCTTAAGGATATCCTGCCAGTAGATCCCACTCCTGAAGGTATCATACGGAATAATGTAGCTATTAATTTATCTAAGTACAGCTTTACATCCTTCTCGTGTAAATTCGTCCTTAGAACCCTTACTCCGCAATTTATATCATAACCTACTCCTCCTGGACTTATGACCCCTTCCTCTGCATCAAAGGCTGCTACTCCCCCTATAGGGAAGCCATAACCCTGATGCCCATCCGGTAGTACTATAGAGTACTTATATATTCCAGGTAGGTGAGCTACGTTAGCGCACTGCTGTAGGGTAAGGTCAGATTTCATTTTCTCCAAGAGGGTTTCATCGGCAAAAACCCTACCCGGTACCTTCATGCCCTTTCTGTAGCTCTTAGGTATCTCCCATACGTAATCCCCTACCCGCTTTAGGGGTATCCGGGATGACATTATTTAATCACCTCTATAACCCATGCCTAATCTTAGAGCTCCTACTTAATTAACTTATACTCTTTAATTAAGTTAAGTTAACTTTTTTAGAGGAGTAAGCAGATATTACATACGCCGGGGTAGCTCAGCGGGTAGAAGGGCCTAAAGCACCCGGCTGTTAACCGGGTGGTCGTGGGTTCAAATCCCACCCCCGGCGCCACTATATGTCTAGTACAAACTTTAAGATAATGCCCCCCCTCCCCTCCTTCACTTCCATTAGGGAATAGGTAACTGCCTTTACCTCTACCCTAGCTTCATGCCGAGATGGATCAAATTCCTCCCCCCAAGCTTCCCCTTTAAGTACGTAAGCATCACGCTCCTTCTTAATGTAATTCACTTTAAATTTCGAGAACACTAGGTTTTGAACGCCGTAATGGTAGAGTAGGGCTTCAAGCCAGTTATAGAGTAATGAAAGTAAATCATATCCATTAACCCTTATCTCAACCTTCCTCACCGGTTTAACGGATTTGGTATCAGTCATAACCTCGAACATAGCTAAAGCCGCGTTTTCGAAGGCTTCCTTTAGATCCCTACCGTAAGCAGCTATATAAGCGTCCGAGGGATGATCCAGGAATTCGAATTTGCCCATTAATATTCACCTATGATACTAAATCTGGGTTAACGATATTAATGCTTTAAGAGCATTAAGCAATTAGCTTAATTACTTCGATTATTTTTCATGCGGAAATTTTTATATTATTTAGAATAATATATGATCTCGGGCCCGTAGCCCAGCCAGGATGGGGCGGCGGCCTCCTAAGCCGCAGGTCCGGGGTTCAAATCCCCGCGGGCCCGCCAATCTACTTAACGCTGGGGAGTCCTATCGAAGGGGATAGGGGTAAAGTTTACCGCGATAAGGCGAATTTCGCTATTTTAACTATAAGTACTTCTAGATACAATGACTTAATGAGGGGACTTCAGGTAAACGATCCATCCGGAGATATAGCAGAGCGTGAATTAAGGAATTTAGGACATAACGTAGTAATTAGGAAAATCCTACCGGACGAAGTAAGCAGGATAAGAGATGAAATAAGGAGGTTAATAGATGATAGTAAAATAGATATAATAATAACGATAGGGGGAACCGGCCTTACTAGTGACGACGTAACTATAGAGGCCGTAACTCCTCTATTAGATAAAATATTACCTGGTTTCGGTGAGATATTTAGGTACTTGAGTTATCGAGAAGTAGGTAGCTTAGCTATATTATCACGAGCTATAGCGGGTATTAGTAGGGATAAGGTTATCTTTTGCTTACCGGGTTCCGTTAATGCCGTAAAATTAGCCATCAATATGTTAATAGGGCCGCTCTTACCGCACTTGCTATACTTACTTAAATTAAGGGATTAAAGGGGAAGATTAACCGAATTTTGAGGTACCTAAAGGGGTCGGGAGGTATAAGTAAAGTTAGCCAAGGTTTATATACGAGAATGCGATTGGAAGGATGAGGGATTCTAGGGGAGAGGAAGGGTGATCCTTTGGAACCCTTAGAAATAATAGAGAAAGCGAGGAAGGAAGGGAGAAAGGTGCTCTTGGAGCCGGAATCTAAGAGAATATGCGCTTCTTACGGCATACCGGTCACCATTTTTGACGTAGCTAAGGATGAAGATGAGGCCGTAGAGAAGGCTAAGAGAATAGGTTTCCCGATAGTAATGAAGATAGTATCCCCAGATATATTACACAAATCTGATGCGGGAGGCGTTATAGTAGGGGTGAAAAATGAGGAGGAAGTTAGGAAGTGCTTTAGGAAGATTATAGAGAACGTCAAGAAATATAAGCCGAACGCTAGGATATATGGGATGTTAATACAGGAAATGGCCCCCCAAGGTATAGAAACGATAGTAGGTTGCATTAAGGATCCGCAATTCGGCCATGCCGTAATGTTCGGATTAGGGGGGGTTTTCGTAGAGGTACTTAAGGACGTATCCTTTAGGATTACCCCCTTAACCGTAGATGATGCTAAGGACATGATCAAGGATATTAAAGGATATCCAATACTTATGGGTTATAGAGGGCAGAAACCAGCGGATATAGATAGCCTCGTGGACATAATATTGAAGGTTTCTAGGATGGTAGAGGAGCTTAAGGTAATAAGTCAAATGGACTTAAATCCCGTGTTCGTATATGAGAAAGGCGCCAAAGTAATAGATGCGAGAATTATCGTAAGTTAGGGTCGTTCCATGGCCCTAGAAGAAATGGAGGAACTTAAGAGGTTACAGGAGGAGTTAAGGAGGGTAGAGGAGGAGGCTTTAAAACAGAGGAACTTAAGGGATGAATTTAACGAAAGGTTAAGGGAACTTTCTAAGGAAATTAGGGAGATGAAGAATGAAGCTAGGAACTTAGTTCAAAGATTGAAGGAGTTAAGGGAGAAGAGGAGGAGGAAAGTAAGTACACTAATGGAGAGGAAGCAACTAAAGGAGAAGGTAAAAGAGGAGTTAAGACAGTTAAAGAAGGAGATAAAAACATTAATTAAAGCTTCTAAAGAGTTAAAGAGCGGAATAGGAGTTCGTAAAGGTTTAGAGGAATTAAAGGAAGAACTGGAGAAGTTAGAGTGGGAATACCAGACATCATCCTTACCACTTGAAAGGGAGAAGATATATATAGAGAAAATCAGCAGATTAGAGGTTAAAATAGCTAAATTATCAAAATTAAGAGAGTACGAAGAGAAAATAGAATATTTTAGAAAACGTATAGGTGAATTAACAGATTTATTAAATAATATAAGAAGTGAAATGAGGGAATTATACGAAAGTTCTATGAAGGATTTAGATATGATTAAGGAGTTAAAGAAGAGGATAGAGGAATTAAATGAAAAGATAAAGGAGAAAATGCTAGAGAGGGATGAGGTAAAAGCTAAAGCGGATGAGAGACATTCAACTTATATAAAGTTAAGGAATAGGAGGAAAGAAATAGTAGAGGAAATACGCAGGGTATCATTATTACTTAAGGCTAAGAAGATTTCGTTAGCTTTAAATGAAAGGAGGAAGGAGTTGAGGAGGAAAGCCGAGGAAATATACGATAAGTATAAGAGAGGAGAAAGGTTATCGCTTGACGAGTTTAAGCTACTGGTAGAGTTTAATTTAATAGGTAGCAGTAAAGAGTAGAAATAAGGTTACCAATGGGTAATTACTTCCTTCTACTTTCGGGCGAACATGCTACTTTACCTTATGCTGAAGTAATGGGAGCTCTTGAGGCTTTAGGTATCCATTATGAAGTACTAGAGGTATTACCTCAAGTTATGAGGATTAAGACCGAGGAGGATCCATGCACTCTTTTGGCAAAACGATGTAGCATGCTACACTTCTGTTGTAAAGAGTGGTTAGTATGCGAACCTGAATTGAAAACGATAACTGAGAACCTTAAATCTTTAGACCTTTCAGAGCTAAGAGGACGTAGTATAGCCGTGAGGGTTAGGAGGGTGGGTAATCGCAGAATAGACGACTTAGCTAGCCCGCAACTTGAGAGGATTCTAGGGGAGATAATCGTTAGAAGGGAGGGAGTAAAAGTAAACCTCACTAACCCTAAGGTAAAGTTAGTAGGGGTAATTACGGATAAATTCCTCTTCGGCCCGTTAATAGCTGAAGGCAATAGAGGGGGGTATGAAAATAGGAGAGCGAGGAAGAAGCCGTTCTTCCATCCTAGTTCCTTCGACCCTAGGTTAGCGAGAGCACTAGTAAATATCGCCAGGGTCAAGGAGGGGGAATTAGTAGTAGATCCTTTCTTCGGTACTGGGTCTATACTAATAGAAGCCGGGCTAGTAGGGGCGAATCTATTGGGAATAGATATAGATAAGAGGATGGTAAGGGGAGGGTTAAGGAACCTTAAGTATTATGAGGTACAGGTAATAGGTACAGTAAGGGCGGATGCCTTTAACATACCTTTAAGAGCTAAATCGGCGGATAAACTAATCACCGATCCCCCTTACGGGAGGACTTCCTCTACTCACGGTAGAAACCCTAATGAAATATTCTCTCGCCTCCCCTCCTTAGTAAGATACCTCTTAAAGGATAAGGGTTGCGCAGTAGTAGTAATCCCTGTCTCGTTAATTGATAGGACCTTTAAATTGCCGAAAGACCTTAAGGTCGCTGAAAGACATAGGGTAAAGATACATAGTGGGCTCATAAGGGAGATAATAATGGTGAGGAAAGAGCCATGGAGGTAATATTCCTAGGTAGTGGAGGCGTTATGCCCACTAGGAAGAGGAAAACCGTTTCCATAGCCGTAAGGAGGGAAGGGGAGATACTGCTCTTCGATTGTGGAGAGGGATGCCAAAACGGTTTTACTTGGGGCGGATTAGGAGTAAATAGGGAGCTTAAGGTCTTCATCTCCCATTTACACGGCGATCACGTACTAGGGTTACCGGGACTACTTATGTCTTTGGACTTATTAGGGAGAAATAAGGAATTAACCCTTATAGGACCTAAAGGTATTATGAAATTCGTTAACGAAAACCTTTACATGACCTATCACGAGGTAGGTTACGGGATTAAAGTCTTGGAGTTGGAGGGCGAGCGGATCACTGTCCTAGAGGGGAGGGACTATAGGGTAATAGCTGTTAAAGTGAAGCATACAGTACCTTGTTACGCCTACGTATTGGAGGAGGCAGATAGGCCCGGTAGATTCCTACCGGAGAGGGCCATTAAATTAGGGGTACCTAAAGGACCTTTATGGAAGGAACTTCAAAGAGGTATATGTGTAAAGTTATCTAACGGCAGGATAATTAAACCTTTCCAGGTAACAGAGGGTAAAAGGAGGGGAGTCAAAATAATATATAGTGGTGATACTAGGCCTTACTCTAAGCTCATGTGGGCAGCCTTAGGGGCAGATTTACTAATCCACGAGGCTACTTTCAGCTCTAGGCATTACCTAAAAGCTATGGAGAACGGTCATACTACGGCATTAGAAGCCGGCGAGATAGCTTCCTTTGCCGATGCGAAGAAATTAATTTTAGTACATATAAGTCCAAGATATGAAGGAAAAGAGGGAGAACTACTTTCAGAGGCTAAATTATCGTTTGAAGGTGAGGTAATGGTAGCTGAAGATTGGTTAAGAATAAAGGTTTAACTCTCCGTCTAACTAATGTGAGAGACGATAATTTTAAATAAATTAGTAGGATATGAAGAACGAAATGAGGAAAAGTAGGTATTATTTAATCGATTGCGTCTTAGGGGAATTTCTGCTCGATGAGGAAGGTAAAGTAAA
>NJEH01000007.1 GCA_002254595.1 Thermofilum sp. ex4484_15 | reverse complement strand
ATTTAGTACTTGCCGACGATAACTTTGCCACTATAGTAGCGGCTATCGAGGAAGGCAGGGGTATTTACAGTAACATCAGGAAGTTCATCCTTTACATGTTATCAGCTAATTGGGGTGAAATAGCTTCAGTCATGGTAGCTGCACTCCTAGGCCTCCCTTTGCCCTTTACTCCAGTTCAAATATTATGGATTAACTTACTTACCGATGGATTGCCCGCGCTAGCCTTAGGGGTAGATCCTCCTAGCCCTGAGCTCATGAAGAAGCCGCCTAGGCCTAGAGGCGAGAGCATATATCATGGCATGGCCCGTTTTGTAACGATATCCACGATAGTAGAGACCTTCTCCTGGTTAGCTCCGTTTTACCTAGCGTTGAAAGCTGGCGATCCTTTAGCTAGAGCTAGGACGTTAGCTTTTACGGAGGCGGTACTTTTTGAACTATTGCTTTCATTCAACTGTAGGTCTGAGGATAAATTCGTTTACTCTTCTTTCAAGGAGCTAATAGCTAATAGGAAATTACTTTGGGCCGTTATAGGCTCCTTAGCTTTACAATTGGCAGCGCTTTACTTACCTCCTCTTAGGTACTTGCTAGGAACCCAACCACTTAGCCTTAACGATTGGTTATTACTCCTGTTATTCTCGGCGCTTAGTATACCTCTCTCCCCTTACCTCTTAAGGTCCAAGAAGGGTTAACTTTAAAGCTTCAATTACTTAAAATTAATATCGGGCCGGTAGCTCAGCCTGGAAGAGCGCTCGGCTTGCGACCGAGAGGTTCCCGGGTTCAAATCCCGGCCGGTCCACCAAGAACTTTTTTATTTTAATGCTTATTAAACGAAGGAAGGAGGTGTAAGTAGTGTCGGAGGATCTCTTCTATAAGGGATATAGGATCAAAAGAGGCCTCTATTACACTAAGACTCACGAATGGATAAAAGTAGAGGATAATAAGGGGGGAGTAGGGATAACCAATTGTGCGTGAAAGAAATTAAGGGATGTGGTATACGTAGAGGAACCTGAAGTAGGTAAGGTAGTTAAGAAGGGCGAGGTCTTAACTACCGTAGAGTCCGTTAAGGCTGTAAGTGAAGTTTATGCTCCGGTAAGCGGTAAGATCTTAGGATGGAACGAGGAGTTAAAGGAGAGAGCGGAGTTAATAGTTGGGGATCCTTACAGTAGAGGTTGGATAGTACTGATTGAAATAGCCTATAGGGAGGAGCCGAACTCCCCCTTAGCCCAGAGGAATACCTAAAGGTACTGGAAAGGGAGGAGGGGGCTTAGATTACCTTTTTCCCTCGTTATAATCTATTATGACCCTTACGTAACCCCTTAGCTCTCTATCTAATCCCTCATCCCCTGTATCTACCCTCAAGGCTACAATATCCTTTAACTTAGCTTTAGGCGATAATTATTAAATTACTGGGACCTATTAGCTTTATTATCTCGGGGCTGATCTGTCGATTTCCTCTACCTAAGATAAATCCCTGCCTATCTAGAGGCGATAATACTATCTTAGCGGGTAATTTATAGTGACGTAATATTTTAAGTAACTGGGCTTCACTAACGTCTCGTGCTATTAACTCACCGTTTAAAAACATCTACTTCAAGTAAGCTCTTATCTTTAACTCCTAACTCTTCAGCTAACGTAGCTACAGTAGTCCCTGGGCCCAATATAAAGATAAGGGCATTTTAAGTAACCGTAAAGCCTTACCTTAAGTTCCCCCTTCCTAAAGGCTTCCTCATCAACGTCCATAACCTCACATTCCCCTACCCTAGCTTCGCCTTTTTAAAAATCTAATTAGTTCTACGGCGCCTTCAGGGCTACAAGCGAAGCAGGAACTATATATTTTAACTCCGGAGGGTACCCCTAGGCAAGTTACTTTGGTATTTACCGCTTCATAAATGTCCCTAGCCGCTCTATCTCCACCTACGAATACTAAGAGGTTCATACCTACATCCTCCATAAGCTTCACACATCTTATGGTATCAGAACGAGTAGTAAAGTTCACTTAAGCTACCAACTATTTTAGCCTTTAAGCCTTCATTAAGTACTTCGTACTCTCTCACATTCTTAGGGACCGCATGAAGTTCTATATTTAAACACCTCTTCCCTTAATTTACGTAAGTATCTTTTAGCCCTCAAGGGGGGGAGACGGATTTGGCTCCTAGGGCTAAGGCTCTCTTTAGGGTTTCTATGTCATCGGTACCCTTAAGCCCCACCCTTACCTCCCATACTAGCTATAGGGTTAACTATGAAACCCACTTTCACATGATTTACCCTTAGTAAGGAATATTTAGCCTATGTGCTAAATATCATGATGTGGTTAAGGTAATAGGTGTAGATTTAGCTGGTAGTGAACGTAGGCCTACTGGGTTGGCCCTTATAGATGATAAGGTAATTAGCTGTATTACTTTACACACTGATAACGAGTTGATGGATTACTGTCTATCTAGATCTCCTGATTTGGTAGCTATAGATGCTCCTCTTACGTTACCGAAGAGGGGCATCATGAGGGATGTAGATAGGTTAATGTATAAGTTAGGCTTAAAAGTTCTACCTCCGCTCTTCCCCGGAATGGCCCAGCTTACGTTAAGAGGTGTGAAGTTAAGTAAGGAGTTAAGGGTTAAGGGCATTAAAGTGATAGAAGTACATCCTCGTTCAACTATGAGGAGGTTAGGCATAATTAGTAGGATTAAATTCTTAACCGAGCTAAAGGACAGGGGATATCTAGTATTGAATAACATAAGGAACGTACATGAGGTAGATGCTATCATAGCTGCCTATACTGGGATCCTTCACCTAAACGGGTTAACTGAAAGAGTTAAAGGGGAGGAAGGAGAGATCGTAATACCTATCGAAGTCTCCATTTAACTTATTTAAAACGAGGATTATGGTATACTTTCCTCCCCTCACTCTTCTTTATTACCTCTACTACCCTATGCAATGGTATGTACTTTTCCTCTTCCCCCTTTATGTAGATGAAGAAATCCCTCGTTACCCCCTTAAGGTAATTACAGTTAATCCTCTCTAACCCTCCTCTTGAACCCCTTGAGACGTATACTATTTCGTAATCTCCTTTATTAACTTCCTTATCCCAAAGCAACCTATTTAATAAGTTCCTCAATGGATTCTTAACCATTAGTTACCTCCGTTCTATTAATAATAGAAACATATTAATTTAAGAATTATTATAAGAATAGCTGAGGGTTAATGAACCCCCTTTTATTCGTAGGACTGAAGAACATCATCTATTACTTAGTAGCTAATACTACTACCGGAGCGCATATTACTGGTATAGAGGCGGCCAACTCCCAGGAGATCTTAAGAGCTTTAGCTAGTTTAGCAGTACTAATAATGGCTGCTAAGGCCTTAGGGGAATTCTTTTCGTCTATAGGTATAGCCCCGGTAGTAGGGGAGCTACTTGCCGGCGTAATTTTCGGTCCTTACGCCTTAGGTGGTAATATATTAGTCTACGGTCAACCTTTAGTGGTTATTAATAAATACGTAGATGCCTTCGCGAGGATGGGAGTTATATTGCTTGTGTTCGCAGCTGGCTTGGAGACGACTTTTTCAGAGTTTAAGAAAATAGGGGGGCAAGCTTTTATAGTGGGCTTAGGTATAACCTTAGTGCCCCTATTAGCTTCATACATGGTATGTTATAGTTTCTTAAACGTAGGGACCGTAGGGGCTATAATCATGGCTTGTGCGCTATCTGCTACTAGTACGGCTATCATATCTAAGGTATTAGAGGAGATAGGTAGGTTAAAGGAATGGGAAGGTAAGGTATTATTAAACGCTTCCGTTTTAAATGATGTAATAGTACTTGCCCTTTTCTCCACGGCCGGATCCTTCGCACCTGGTAGCGTGGTTAGTCCTGTTTCCTTCTTAGCGAACTTCGTAGTAGCCCTATTTATGTGGGCAATATTAATGGGGATAGGATGGGCTATAGTACCTAGGTTCATTAATCAAGTTACTTTGCTTAAGATAGAGGGAAGCGTAGAAGCTGCTGCCATAGTTTCAGCGTTCGCTCTCTCAAGTTTTGCGGGAGCTCTTAAATTGTCGCCGGTGGTAGGAGCGTTCGCTGCGGGGATGGCCATAGGCGCTTCGGGTAGCTTACTAAGGGTTAAGGACTTCACTAGGCACCTTAATCTAATCTTCAGCCCAATCTTCTTCTCCGTCATGGGGGCCCATCTAAACTTAGCATCCCTTCACCAACCCCTAGTATTAGTTAAAATAGTTTACTTAACCTCCTTAGTGGTCATTAGTGACTTAGCTGGGGGTAGTTTAATAGCTTACGTATTTACGAAGGATAGGGAAAGGGCTATCACAGTAGGTTTGGGGGCCGTTCCTAAAGGGGAAGTAGCGTTGATTATAGCGGGTTTAGGAGCCGTAAGGGGTATGATAGGTGATGAAGCTTATGCCGAATTAATAGCCGTATCGATCATAACAATACTCTTAGGTCCATTATTATTAAGTTACTTATCCAAGTTAGGGGAAAAGGTAAGGAGGGAACGTAGGGAAGTAAAGGGAGCGATTCCCGTACCTAAATCGGTATCTGAGGAGTAGGAGGGGGGTATGGAGGGCTACGCTCATATATTAGAAATGATAAGAGAGGCGGATACGGTATTAAATAACGTAGTTCACAGGACGCCTTTAGATAAGTCCTCTACCTTCTCTAAGAGGTACGGTTGCGAGGTATTTTTGAAATTAGAGAACTTACAGAAAACGGGTTCGTTTAAGGTTAGGGGGGCTTATTACGCGTTATGGCGAAGATCGCGTAAAGGCGCTATTAAAGAATGTATAGCTGCTTCTTCTGGTAACCATGCGCAAGGCGTGGCTTACGCCTCCTCACTATTAGGCATTAAGTGTACTATTGTAATGCCGGAGCACACTCCCGTAGCTAAGGTATTTGCCACTAAGGGTTATGGAGCTAACGTACTACTATATGGGAGGACTTACGATGACTCCTACCTAAGAGCTTTAGAATTAGCTAAGGAGAGAGGAGCTGAATTCGTACATCCTTTCGACCACCCGGATGTAATAGCCGGCCAAGGGACTATAGGATTAGAGGTATTCAGGGCTTTAAGGGAAGTAGAGGCCGTAGTAGTACCCGTAGGAGGAGGTGGTCTAATATCGGGTATAGCTATCGCCTTAAAGAATTTAAGGAGGGGTATAAAGGTGTACGGGGTTCAGCCTAAGGGAGCTCCATCGGCTACTTTATCCTTTAAGAAGGGCAGGATAGTAAGGGTAGGGAACCCTGAGACCATAGCTGACGCTATAGCTGTTAAAGCACCTGGAGAATTAACCCTAAGTATAATGGAGGAATTGATCGACGACATGGTATTAGTAGACGAGGACGACATAGTTAGGGCTATGTTCTTATTGTTGGAGAGGGCTAAGTGCGTAGCCGAGCCGGCTGGAGCTTTAGCTTTAGCGGCTTTAGAGGGGGGTATTTTAAAGCTTGAAGGAAGGAAAGTGGCTTTGATCATAAGTGGGGGGAATGTCAACATGTCATTGCTTTCGAGGGTAGTGGAGAGAGCTCTTTTAATCGAGGGTAGGGAAGTTAAACTTAGGGGGGTTCTACCCGATAGGCCAGGTACCCTTAAATCCGTACTCGAGATCTTAGCTGAAGCCAAGGCTAATATATTATCGATAGAACATGATAGGACTAACTTAAATTTAAAACCCCATCAAGCTCAGGTTACTATAACGTTAGAACTCCCCTCAAGTAGTTATCTTAAGGAGCTTATCTCCAGATTAGCTAGCAGGGGATTTAAATTTAAGGTAACTAGTATAAATTAACATGACAGTTAAGGAGGTAATATCTTCCAATAAGGCCCCCAAGCCTATAGGTCCTTACTCCCAGGCGATTAAGGTAGGACGGTTCTTATTCGGTTCGGGCCAAGTACCTATAGATCCCCTTACTGGCAGAATAGTTGAGGGCGATATGAGGGTCCAAACTAGGAGGGTTTTAGAAAACGTTAAAGTCATCTTAGAGGCATCGGGCTATAGTCTAAGGGATGTAGTTAAGGTAACAGTATATTTAAAGGATTTAAGCTTATTTGAAGAGTTCAATGATGAATACTCCAAGTACTTCTCGGAGGAACCGCCAGCTAGGACTACGGTGGAGGTAAGTAATCTACCTAAGGGGGCCTTAATAGAGCTAGATTTTATAGCTTTTAAGTAGTTTACCTATCGAATCCCTATAAGGGGGCCTTAAGATGCCCCTTTCGGTAATTATGCCGGTAATTAATTCAGGAGGGGTTATATCAAATGCATAGTATATAGCCTCGACGCCTTCAGGGGCTATCCTCTTCCCCATGAAATATACTACCTCATCCGAAGGTCTTTTCTCTATGGTTACCTTCTCCAATGGTGTACGTGGATCTATAGTACTAGTGGGAGCGACTACGTAGAAAGGTATGTTCCTTTCCCTGCATACCAGTGCTAGCGGATAGGTACCTATTTTGTTTATTACGTACCCCTCCTTAGTTATCCTATCAGCTCCTACTAGCGCTATATCTATTTTCTCCTTTAAGGTTACGATACCTATGGAATTATCGGTTATTAATTTGACGGGGATCCCAGCTACCTTTAATTCGAACGCCGTAAGCCTAGCTCCCTGAAGATAGGGTCGAGTTTCCATAACTATAACCCTTATCCTCTTACCGCTTTCAAAGGCCTTATATATAGGGGCGGTAGCTGTACCGTAGTAGGTAGTAGCTAAGGAACCGGCATTACATACGGTTATAACCGTAGAACCATCCTTTAAGAGTTTCTCACCTACTTCACCAATCTTTTTATTTACCTCTTCGTCTTCCTTAGCTATCTTTAAAGCTTCCTTAACTACTAATTCCTTCAATTCGCCTATACTTGAAGCTACTTTAGCTACCTTCATTAACCTATTTAAAGCCCAGAAAAGATTATAAGCAGTAGGCCTAGCCCTCTTCACCTCTTCACATACCTTGCTTAAGAAATTAAGCGCTTCTTTAACATCCACATCCTTAAACCTTAATGAAGCTAAAGCTATAGTGAAAGCCGCTGCTACTCCTATAGCCGGAGCCCCCCTAATTTCCATGTCCTTTATAGCTTTTATTAATCTCCTGTAATCCCCAGTTATTATAAATTCTAACCTCTCTGGTAACGATAATTGGTTTATAAACCTTACCTTACCATTAACCCACTCAATAGTTCTAGGGAGGTTTAACACGTGTAATATTCATTAAATTTAGGAAATTTAAATTATCGTTGTCAACCTCACACCATTATTATGATGGCTCTACCTTCCGAGATGGCTTGAGCTACCTTCCTCCTAGCGGAATCTAAGCTCCTCCATAAGCTACCTCTTGAGATCCCCATCCTTTTCGCCGCTTCCTCTTGGGTTAATCCCAAGAAGTAAACTAACCTTAAAGCTTCAGCTTCCTCAGGTGTTAAATATACTGGTTCCAAACCCCTTATAGGTTCACCATTAGAAAAAGGTACGAATATTATGTTCTTAGGCTTAAAACTTAGGAGGCGTGGCTTAGGGGGTCTACCCGGCCCTCTTCCCCATCCTCTTCTCCACCACCATCCTCTTCTCCACAAACTTCATCCCCCATCCTTAAGTAACCGTTCCCCGATCTCTAATTACCCCGACCGGATTATTCCTCCGCTTAAATATTTACCTTTATATCCTAGTAAAAAGTATTTTTTAGTACTGCTGGGAGGCGGGTTAATTCATGATATTAACTGTTAGGGAGTTAAGGGGAGGTAGGCCTTTATCCCTCTTAGTAATAGAAGACTTAGGCCCTTTAAGAGCTCTATCCAATCCCATTAGATTTTCCATACTGAAATCCCTGGCTCATTCCCCCTCTTATGCTAAGGAATTAAGTGAGAGGATGGGGCTAAGTGAGCAACTAATTTATTATCACCTGAGTAAGTTAAGGGAGCAAGGGCTTATAGAGGAAGTAGGAGAAGTAAAAAGGAGGGGAGGTAAGGCAGTCCTTTACTCCTTAAATGTAGATGGTTATGCCGTACTTTTCAGGAAGGGAATTAGCGAGGGAGGAGGCCTCTACCTACCTAGCTTCGTGAGGAAAGTATTGGAGGGGGATAGGGTCCTTTTAGTACTTAGTAGTCCCGAACCACATGGTCCCTTTAGGAGTAGGGGTAGGGATCATTATATGGCGGCTGAATTAGCTTATAAGTTAGGGGCGCTAACTGGGGATCCCTTTAAAATCAGAGTAACTTTAGATACCTTAATTAAGGAGGAGGAATTAAGCGAGAATTTAATAATCTTCGGAGGGCCTGCAGTGAACGTAATAACGGCTAAAATTAACGACATCCTACCGGTTTATTTCGATGTAGCTAAGGACAATATCCTAATATCTAGGGTAACAGGTAGGGCTTACCATGAGGACGAATGCGGGGTAATAGAAGTCGTACCTAATCCCTTTAATAAGGACAAATGGATATTGCTAATAGCCGGTAAGAGGCTATCTGGGACTAGGGCTGCCTTAATGGCTTTACTTAAGAAGGGTAAGGCGTTAGAAGGTAAGATAGCGGGTAATGGATTAGCTAGGGTAGTAGAGGGAGTGGACGAGGATGGGGATGGCATAATAGACGACGCGCTCATCTTGGAGTAATAGAGCTAAGTTAGCTTAAGGAGTAGCGATTTAAGGGTCCCTTCGAAAACCCTATAGGTTTCCTCATCGTATAGGCAGAAGATTACCTTCTTCAATTTAGTAGCTATCTTAGCGTACTTAAGTACCGTAGATAACATGGCCTTAGCACTTAACTCTTTAGGACATCCGAAAGCTCCCGTGGAAATAGCGGGAAAGGCTATGCTTTTAATGCCTAACCTCTCCGCTAACTTTAAGCTATTTAAAGTAGCTAAGGAGAGCTTCTTTTCTTCCTCCCCCTCCCCCCATTTGGGTCCTACTGCATGGATTACATATTTGGCCTTTAACTTACCGGCCGAAGTAGCTATAGCGCCCCCTACGGGTACCGGTGCATACTTACGCGCCTCGTTCTCTATTTCCTTTCCTCCTTTCCTCTTTATAGCTCCTGCTACCCCTCCTCCCATCCACATGTAAGAATTGGCGGCATTAACTATAGCCTCCGCGTCTACTTCAGTAATATCCCCTTTGATCAATACTATCCTTAACCTACGTACGCTTACTTCAAAGACCAAAGCCCATCTCCCTCCTAGCTCTCCTCCCCTATAGGGGGAGGAGGCGTCGTAACTAAGGTATAACCTATCCATCCTATTATAAAGAGGATGGTCAGCACTAATACGCCAGCGGTTAATTTGAGTACTAAAATAGCGTATTTAGGGTTAAGGAGGGCGTAAACATATACTACGGCTATTATGGTCGATAGGATCATTATAATTAATCCTACTATTTGATCTCTACTCATACCTTTAGTCCCCCGTAATTTTATGATAACTTTACGCCTTTAATTAATGAAAATATCGAGTTAGCTAGCTCGGAACTAGAAGCTGCTAATACGCTTAAATCAGTTATCGTATCTACCCTACCATCGAGTTCTTCCATTTCTCCACTCAGTATGACACCTCCGCCCTCCTTAACTATTAGGTAAGCTGCTGCTATATCCACGTTCCTAGTTCTACCGCTTAAGTCTACGAAGGCATCAAAAATTCCTGCCCCTACATAGGAAAGCTCGAGCGATGTAGATCCTAAGTTCCTAACTCTTTTAGCTACGTTGAGTAAAGAAGTTAAGATATCCAACTTACTAGCTTTAGCGTAATGGGTTATAGGTATGGATATTATGGCTTCCTCTACTTGCTTAACCTTAGAGGTTTTCACCCTTTTACCATTAACGAATACTCCGAAACCTCTATAGGCTTCGAAGAAATCTCCGCATCTTACATCCATCACCCCTCCGGCACTTACATCGCTTAACCTTTTTCCCTCGGCTATAGCTATGGAAATTGAAAACTTTAGAAAGTCCCTAGTAGCGTTTAAACTACCATCTATGGGATCGACTATTACGAAGGGAGGGCCTCCTTTACCTACTTCTACTACTCCGCTCTCCTCGCTAACCACCGTGGAGTTAGGAAAGGCACTCCTAATGTTCTCTAGGATTAATTCCTCAGCTACTTTATCTATCATTAAGGTACTATCTCCTCCAGCGCCCTTACCTACCTCCCTAAAGAAGTAAGGATTTAACCTACTCAGTACCTCTCCTCTTACCCTCCTCAGTACCTTATTGAGGAACTCCCTATATTCCCTCATCTTAAACCCTTGATCTTAACTACTTTTGATAAATGCCTAGGTTTATCGGGGTTTAAATTCCTCCTTACGGCTGAATAGTAAGATAGTAGGTGGATCGGCGTTATGAAGAGAGCTGAAGCCTCCAATGGATCCTCTACTCCAACCCTTATTACCATGTCTCCATCACCTTCGTAATTAGTTATTAAAGTTATCTTAGCGCCTAGAGAGCGTACCTCGTGTATTAAATCTAGATAAAGATCATAATGCTCATCCTTAGTTAGGAAGGCTATCACGTAGACCCCTTTCTCTATTAAAGCTTTAGGCCCGTGCCTGAACTCCAGCAGGTAGTAGGTAACCGATGGTATTAAACTAGTCTCGGTTAATTTAATTGAAGATTCTAAGGCTATAGGGTAAGTATAGGAATGCCCTAAATTTACCGCTAATTTAGCCTTAGAAAATTCTTCTGAATATTCCCTTAAGCGAAGTTCATAATTATTTATTAACTCCCCTAATCTATAGGGTAGTTCCCCGCTTAGATCATAACCCTTACTTACTTTAAAGGCGCGTAATAAGGCTAAGCAACCGGCCAGGAACGTCTTGGTCATCACTATGCTCTCCTCCCTTCCTCCTCCCATGGAAGCGTAACCTATGGAAGCTTTAGCTAAACTGCTACTAGGATCATTAGTTATCGCGAATAACCTTAACCCTCGTCTCGCTATTTTTAACGCTACGTTAAGGGTCTCGCTAGTTTCCCCAGATCTCGAAATAGCTATAGCTAAATCGTCCTTCCTCAACTTATTTATGAAATAGTCGAACTCGGATGAAGGCATGGCATAAGTTTCGGGACCTAAATCTAAGGCCTCAGCTACTTTAGCTCCGTAGAGGGCTATATTATAGGAAGAACCGCACCCGAAGAGAAAGATCCTACTAGAGGAACTTACCTCCTCTGCCAGCGCTTTAACTCCTTCATCCTTCATGACGATCGAGATAGCTGAAGGTCCTTCCTTAGCTTCCTTTATCATATAGTGTATCATTCTTCATCACCTAATATCTTCAATGCATTTAAACGTAAAATAGCTTCCTCGATCTCCTCCTTAAGTCCTACCCCCCTTAAGGCTCTAACCATCTTAGGTATTTCTATCCTAGGGTAATCAGATCCGAAGATTATCTTCTCGTTTAAGAACCTTTCAACGAACCTCTTAGGTACTAATTCCGTTAATAAGTATCTAAGGTGCTCGTTAGGGGATCCCGTAAACGTATTTGATATGTCCAAGAATACGTTATCGTTCCTTAAGGCTACCGCTATGGCGTCCCATACCCATGGCCAACCGAGATGGGATAATACTATCTTTAAGTTAGGAAATCTCCTAGCTACGTTATCCCAGATTAAGGGTTTACAGTACTCTAATGAGGTCGAAGGGAACCAACTTAGCCCCGTATGTACTATTAAAGGTAAATTTAACCTCTCCAGCTCTCCGTAAAGCTGTAAAGCTCTTTGGGAGAGGGGATCGAAATCTTGAATGGAGGGATTTAGCTTTAACCCCCTTAACCCTAAATTTATCACCTCCTCCTCGAGAAGTTCCCTTAAACTTCCTTCGCGATAGGGATGTAAACTCCCGAAGCCTACGAACTTGCTCGGGTACTTCTTAACTATTGACGCTACTTCCTCATTGCTAGGCAAACTGCAATTAGCCTTGACTGAACAATCCAAAGCCAATAATACGCCTCTCTCTACCGAAGCTTCTTGCATCTGACTTAGAAGAGTTTCCAAAGGTTGTGGAGAGGTTCTAAGCCCGAAGACTTCCCTTTGACATTTATACTTATCTTCATCTATTACCTCGCTTACTAAGGGATGTATGTGAAAATCTACTACCGGCAAGTTCATTCACCTAATACGGTTATAACTAATGTCCTCTCCTTAGGGCCGTCGAACTCTGCTAAGTACACGTTCTCTCTTGATCCTAGAAGTAGCTCGCCATCCCTTAACGGTATTACTACATTTAATCCCACTAATATGCTCCTTAAGTGAGCCCAAGCGTTTACTGCCATCCTCCCATCCTTATAAAAATAGTGGTGATGGAAGTAATCTCCGTCGTCCCTAACTGCTTCGTTGAAGTAATTAATTACGTCCCTCTCTAATCCCCTCTCATTTTCGTTTATGAAAATGCCTGTAGTGGTATGTTTAGAAAAGACCAATGCCAAGCCCTCCTTAATACCTGACTCCTTAATTAACTCTCTTACCCTATCGGTTATGTTAATTATCTCCCTCTCCCTTTTAGATACCACCTTAAATTCCCTCATGTAGACCCTCATTAGGTCACCCCTTTATCCCTAAAGCGAATCGGTAATTTTTAGCTTTTTTGAGGGATTAAGGTTTAATATTTACTAAGTTAGTATAATGTGGGTCTTCCTAAGTGAAGGCGATAAAGGTAAGTGTGATAATTACTCCTCATGAAGTACTTAGGGATGTTTACGTTTTAGTAGATGAGGTTAAAGGGGTAATTAAGGGCTTATATCATAGCGAACCGAGCGGAGTAAGGGAATTGGAGGAATACCCTGAGGGTATCATGATCCCCGGGATGATAGATTTACATATACATGGAGCTTATGGTAGGGACGTAAGCGAGGGGGAGGTAGAGGCTTTAGAAGGTATAGCGATGAACTTGGTTAAACATGGCGTTACCTCCTTCTTACCTACTATAGTTACGTCTCCTTTACCTACTATCGAGAAGGCCCTTAAGTCGGTTAAGGAGGCCCTAAGGAGAGGAATTAAGGGGGCTAAGATCTTGGGCGTTCATTTAGAGGGACCTTACTTAAATCCCGAGAGAGCTGGAGCTCAACCCTTAGAATATTTAAGGGAACCTAACCTAGTTGAATTTACTAAGTTATATGAGGCTTCAAGCGGTTTATTTAAGAGGATTACTATAGCCCCCGAACTTAAAGGTTCCTTAGAGATCTTAAGGGAAGCTAGGAAGAAGGGGGTATTAGTCTCCCTAGGACATAGTAATGCTACTTACAAGGAAACCGTTAAGGCTATAGATGAAGGAGCGATATTAGCTACCCATCTTTTTAACGGTATGAGGCCCTTTCACCACAGGGAACCGGGAATGGTAGGAGCCTTCCTGGAAAGAGGAGATACCTATGTAGAAGTAATAGCCGATTTAATCCATTTACATAAAGCTACCTTAAGGTTAGTATATTACTGTAAGGGTTGTGAGCGCATAGTACTAGTTACCGACTCCATAGCAGCTACTGGGTTACCTGACGGAATTTACAATTTAGGAACAAGGGAGGTGATAGTTAAGGGGGGTGTTTGTAGATTAAGGGATGGTACGCTAGCCGGTAGTACTTTAACTATGGATAGAGCCTTAAGGAATATGGTTAAAGAGGTAGGGGTACCTTTAAGGGAGACCGTTAAAATGGCTACCTATAATCCCGCTAGGCTTATAGGGGAGGGAGGAATAGGCGAAATAACCGTAGGGAGTAAAGCTGACATAGTTATATTGGACAGGAGCTTAAGGGTAGTAGCTACATATGTCGAGGGGGTTAAACTATATCAAGATAAATAGCTATATGATCCCCTCTCAAGAAGCGAGAACTACCCTTCTTTCGATTTAAAAGCTTTAAGTAGTAAATCCTGTAAGTAATCCTCTATCTTATCCGCTAATTCGTTTAGGTCGAGGCCCTTATCGCCCCCCTTATAGACCTTGAAGAACTTACATAACTCTACTATTGGACAATGTTCCGGTAATACCATCTTATCCTCTTTTAACTCATAATTAGAGAGGTAACCCCTAACTAAGCTAACTATATGGTGTATAATAATGGAATTCCTCAATAATTCTTTTTCGTCCATTTTACTCACTCTAAAAGAATAATGGGTAGTTAACTTAATTTAAACTTCTCCTTTAAGGATTCCTTCCTTTCCTCCTCGGTTAATTGGTAAAGGTACCTAATGAGCTCTTCCTCCTCACGGCTTAGTTCTTTACCCCTACTCCTGTACATCCTCCTTTGTATCTTTATAACTTCCTCTAATTCTAGTTCCACTATTTTGCCATTTAAAGATTTAGAATATATGACAAATGAAGGAACGTCCTCGAATACCGTACCATATAAGTGCGAAGCTAAACCTACTTTCTTACCGGTATATATAAGGACTCCTATAGCCGTTTTAACCATGTCCCCTATGAAACAACCTAACTTTCTAAGGCCCGTACTTATCCTAATCCCTCCTATATTAACCTTTACGATACCATAAGTATTCTTTAAATCTGAATTAGTAGTTAGAGCCCCCAAGTTAACCCATTCCCCTATATAAGCTTCACCTAGGAATCCTTCGTGGGCTTTATTGCTATTAGCGTGGATTATTACGTTCTTTAATTCGCCTCCTACCTTGCAATGCGGACCTACGTTAGTTCCAGATCTTATTAATGAATCACTTACCACTGTACATTCATCTCCTATATAACTAGGCCCCTCTAATCTGCTCCCGGACTGTATTACTACGTTCCTACCTATTACTACCGGTCCCTTACGTACATCTATTATGGTATAATCCTCCACTGAGGAACCTTCGCCTAAACTAAACAATTCACCGCTTCCGTAAATGGATACGTAATTACCTAACTCCCCTTTTATCTTCCCCCTAACGTAATCCTCCCTCAATAGTTCCTTATTTAAGGAGATTAACTGCCAAGGGTATTCTATGACGTTTAACCCGCTTACCTCGATTCCCCCTACTGTCCTCTTTAATGAACTTATCGTCTCCCGATTTATCATCCACCTATCGCTTATTAAGGGCTCTAATGATCTAGCCCTTAACTTAGCTAATATTAAACTATCACCCGAAAAGAAAGCTACCTCGTTAGGGGAATCGATGACCTTACTTAATAGGTTCTCATATTCACCCTTAGGAAGGAGTCTTCCGTTAATGAGTAATACTGTCTCATCGTTAGGTATTTCATTTACCTTAATACCGTACTGTTGCCTATATACGTCCGCTAGGTAATTGCGCATATAGAAGTAAACTTCCCAATCAGGTTTTTTAAAGTGTAATAATCTCTCGCCTAATTTAAATAAGCCCGTTCTCAGTTCGTAAACCGGTCTAGTGTAAGTTAATGGGTAAAAATTAGTTACTTTATGATCTTCGAAGAGAGCTATAATCATTTCCCCTTGAACCTCTCTATGGCTTTAATTATCCTCTTCTCCGCTTCCTCCGCTCCCTTCCACCCCTTTACCTTAACCCACTTCCCAGGTTCTAATTCTTTATAATGCTCGAAGAAGTGCCTTATTTTATCTTTGAGAGCTTGAGGTAAGTCGTTTACGTCCCTTATCTTCGCGAATCTAGGATCTACTTTATCCACAGGTACACATATTAACTTACTATCAGGCCCTTCCTCATCCTCCATGAGGAGCAGTCCTATGGGCCTAACCTTAATTACACAACCAGGTATTAAAGGATCGTGATTTATGACTAAGGCATCGAGGG
>NJEH01000006.1 GCA_002254595.1 Thermofilum sp. ex4484_15 | reverse complement strand
CTTTCTCGAAAGCTTCCCTAGGCTTACCTAAAGGTATTGTAGCGTCTATACCCATTTTAGAGGTCAATAACCTCTCTTGGTCTGAAGAAGGATCCAAACTGGATCCTCTTATCGACTTAATGACTATCAAATCCTCCGCCGGTTGAAATCTAGTAGCTAATGCCCATTCCACTTCAGTAGGATCGTCTAAGTTTATATCGGAATCTACCACTATTACCATCTTAAGTGAAGGATGCGCAGCGAAAGCCGCTATAATGGCATTTTTAGGATCCCCTTCACTCATTTTATCCAACGAAATTAAGCAGTGAAACCATTTGCAACCACCGGGAGTAAGCTTTACTGCCCTGACTCCAGGTACTATTTCGCTTACTCTCCTCCATATTAACGCCTCCCTATAGAAACTCATTAAGGTCCTATGCTCTTTACCGGCGGGTAAGAGCGCATAATATAGGGCATCCTCCTTACCATATATTGCGTCTACCTCTACGACGGGTTGCATCCTAATCCTATCGTAAGTACCTGTAATATCAACGAAGGGGCCCTCCCTTTCATATACTTCCCTTAATATCCTGCCCTTAATTACTACTTCAGTTTCCCTAGGGACTATTAGACCGTCCTCAAACTCGTAGCCCTCTATACCATCTCCCGCAATTGAGTTAGCTACCTCTAGTTCGAAAATACCCAAAGGAGGAGAAGCCGCCGAAGCTAAATAGATTAGCGGATGGCACCCTATGGCTATAGCTATCGGTAGGTCCTCGCCTCTTTTCCAAGATTCCCTCATAATATAGTATAAATGCCTAGGTACTACCCTTATAGTTAAACGAGTAGGGCTCAATACCATCATCCTATGTATTGAGGCATTAAATAGGCCCGTTCTTTTATCGCCCGCTATTATTATACCGGTGGTTATGTAAGGTCCTCCGTCTTTCTCGTAATAAGTTAATATGGGTAACTCACTTAAGTCCCTAAATTTAACTTCCTGGAAGGGGGCATCGCTTTTCAATTTTAACTTAACTGGATTCTCACAAGCCTTAAGTAAAGAGAGATAAGCTGTCTTTAAGTCCTTGGCCCCTAAAGCCCTTAATACATCACTACTATCCGGGATGATATTAGATATTATAGGCATATCCCGCCCCTTAGGTTTAGTAAACTTAAGTACGGGACCCCCGTCGTAAAGCTTGAGATACCTAGCTACTTCATACTTAAGAGATAACTCCTCTTCTACTTCTAAGTATCCTTTATCCCTTCCCCGCTCCCTTAAATAACGTCTTAAATTCAACCTCATACGTTCCTACCCAATAATTCGACGGCTTTCCTTAACTCCTTATCAGATATTCTAGGAGCTATGATCTTAGGAGGGGATATCTCGTGCCCGGGCTCTACTGTTAAGTTACCGGCCTCCTCCCATTTTGCCTCCTCTACTTTACCGTTTAATTTTAGTTGAGTCCATAAACTCTCCGAAATATTAGGAGTAAAGGGGTAAAGTAATATAGATAGGCTCTTAAGTAGTTGTATTAGCAGATATAACGAAGTAGGGCTGTATTCGCTATTCTTCCAAGGTTCCCTTAAGTTCATATACTTATTGCCTATCCTAGCTAGGCTTAGAATTTCCTCTAATGCCCTTTTAAAATCAAAAGATTCTATTAAGTTACCTACCTTTATAGGCGCCACCTTAATGGCATTTACTAAATTCTCTTCGGGATCCCCTTTTGCACTAGGTTCAGGAACCCTTCCAGAGAACTTTTTATGTACTAAGGAAACTACCCTATACGATAAGTTACCTATGGTATCACAAAGCCCCGAATTAACTAAGTTCTTGAAATCCTTTAAATTAAAATCCGTATCCTCCAACGAATGAGGGGTTATGAGGGTTAGATAAAACCTTAAGTAATCAGGCTTGAAGAACTTAACGCCTTCCCCTATTGTAATGTACCAACCCCTACTCTTGGAAAACTTCCTCCCCTCTAAGGTTAAGAACCCCCTAACTGATATCATCGAGGGCAACGAAAAGCCTAACTTAGTACCTATTAGCATAGCAGGCCAAAATATAAAGTGATGGTAAATTATGTCCTTACCTATAAAGTGTACTATTTCAGCGTTACCTTTCCAGAACTTCTCCCAATCCTCCCCATGTTCTTTAGCCCATTTTACCGTAGCAGCGATGTACCCTATAGGGGCATCGAACCATACGTACACATACTTACCCTTTTCAAAGGGTATCTCTATCCCCCAATAGTTCTCCCTCGTTATATCCCAATCCCTAATCCCTGCTTTAAACCAAGTTAGTACGTAATTAACCACTTCACGTTGAAGCCTTTTATTGTTCTTAAGCCATTCCTCCACCTTATGGGCAAGTTTACTTAATTTAAATTTATAATGGACTACCTCTTTTACCTCGGGTTTCCTACCGCATATCGCACACCTGGGGTTCTTTAACTCCCACACTTCATACGTTCTACCGCATACCTCACAATAATCACCATACTGGTCCTCAGCTCCACAGTAAGGGCAAGTCCCCCTTACATACCTATCAGATAGGTACATTTTATCGTAAGGACAGTAGAGCACTTTTACCTTAGACTTGTAGAGATATCCGTTTTCGAGTAACTTACGGAGAAATAACTTAGTTAGCTCTTCATTCTCCTTACTATGCGTTTTATAGAATTCGTCGAAGGATATCCCTACCCTCCTTAAATCTTCATGATGCTTCCTATGCCAATACTCGATGTACTTTAGGAGGGGCTTACCGCTCTTCTTAGCTCCTATCTCTATAGGAGTTCCATGCTGATCGGATCCGCAGACGTAAATTACCTTACTCCCCTTTAACCTATGATATCTAGTATAGATGTCGGCTGGTAGGTAGGTACTTTTAAGATGACCTAAATGGAGCTCTCCATTAGCATAAGGTAAAGCCGCTGTGACTAAGATATGTTTAACTTCCCCATCGCTCTTCATAACATGCCTTAAGATTGCTTGCCTGCTAATTAAGCATTTTCTAGATTAAGCGTAGCCCCTAAGGTCTATAGGAGTGGCCTTAGCTATCTTAATTGGCTTAATATCGCCTAAGCCATACTTCCCCCCTAGTAGAATTACCTTTTTATAATTATAGAGCCTAGCGATCCCTTTATCCCTTACCTCCTCTACTACTCCTATCCTGGACGTACCTACTAATTTCTTGTTCCTAGAGAACGCTATTTCGCTAACTAGCTTAGATAGTAGCTTACTCCTCTTCTTCTTTTCAACTTCAGGTACTTGAGGGGCCAAGGAAGCTTCAGTAAAGGGCCTAGGGGTATACCTAGCTACATGTACTTTATCAGGCTCTAAGCACCTTAAGGCGTTAATAGTCTCCTCGAATTCTTCATTCTCCTCCCCAGGGAACCCCACTATGATGTCGGTTACGAAGTTCAATTCCTTAAACTTCCTCCTAAATTCCTTAACTATTTCGTAGAATGTAGAAAACGTATAACGCCTACCCATTAACTTAAGTACTCTATCGCTGCCCGATTGAAGGGGCAAATGCAAGTACTTAAACACCCTATTATCCCCGTAAATTTCTATAATTCCATCTAAAAATTCCTTAAGTAGGCTAGGCTCCATCATACCTAACCTTAAGAAGTAACCCCCCTCCACCTTACTTAATATTTCTTCAAGTAAGTTAACTAAGTTAGTACCCCTATCCCTACCATAGGACGCTAAATCCTGGGCAGTTAGTACTACTATTTTAGCCCCCCTAGTTACGGCTTCCTTAACGTTCCTCACTATAGCTTCCGGCGGATAACTCCTAACCCCTCCCCTTACTATGGGTCCTACGCAAAAAGTGCACCTACCTAAACAGCCGGTAGCTATAGGTACTATGTGAACTACCGGCGAGGGGGAGCGACAAGGGAGTATATTCCTTTCAGTAGGCTTTAAGATCGCATCTACTATTCTACCCTCAGCCCTTATTACCTCCCCTATCCTCTCCAAGCTCTGCGGGCCTATTATATGCGCTTCGGGAGCTTTAAGGCTTATAGTATAGGGCCTTAAGTTAGCCAAGCAGCCGGTGATAACTAACTTAAAGCCGTATCTGCTCCTTAAGCCCTCTAATTCTTCTATTCTCTTAAATATCTTCTCCTCAGTCTCCCTCCTAACTGCACAGGTGTTTATTATTATTAAATTAGCCTCCTCGATACTACTAACTATTTCAACTCCTTCCCTCTCAAGTAGGTCCTCTATGATTAAACTTTCCGCCTTATTTAGCCAGCAACCGTAAGTCTCTATGTACGCCTTCACTATTCTAGGATAGCTGCCCCATTGGGATTTAAACCTTTCTAACGATACAAAGGCATCTACTTGCGGTAAATTACGTAGGATCTTTTGAACTTAAATAATTTGGCGGGCCCGCCGGGATTCGAACCCGGGACCTGCGGCTTAGAAGGCCGCCGCGCTGTCCTAGCTGCGCTACGGGCCCGCCCCTCCTAGAAATTAAATAAAAGCATTTTTATAAAAGGTTTAGAAGTATGATCCTAAGGTCGTCGGTAGCGTATTCTATAGTATCGGCTATTTCCTCCAGCATTTCAGCTACCTCTCTAATTAGTATCATATCCCTAGGCTGAAGCGATAACTCTAATATCTTAAAGTTAGCTTTCCTATAAAGTTCATCCACTTTCTTCTCCTCAGCTTCCGCTTTATGGCAATATTCCAACGCCCTATTTACATCGATTAACGTCAGATTAAGCGCTCTCCTAAAGTTATCGAAAACCCCTAATACTCCTTCAGCTAATCCGATAATTGAAGAGAACGCTTCATCGGGTAAGGCCTCCCTATCGTTATGTATCTGCTCTAACCTATACATGATGCCTACCGCCTTATCTACTATGCTCGTCATCTTAGAAGTTAACCTTAACCACTCCTCCTTATATAATAAGGCAGGAGCCGCCCTAGATATATAATCTAAGATCTTTCTTTTAGCCTCCTCTACCTCCCTCTTTAAGGAATTAATCTCGTTTAAAGCATCCTTAAATTCCTTAAGTTGATTGAAGTTAGCTATGTTAGTATATAAGGATTTCAGCATTTCATTAACAGTAGTACTCTCATCTAATAACATATCCAAGATCTTCTGTTGAGCTAACGAAGCCCTAGCTGGTTGCTCTAGATCCCTACTCCTTAAAGCCACCTATTCCACCTAATAATGAGACCCTTACTACATTTATTTACTTTGCCCTATCTTAAGGTGTTCTAAGGTTAAGTAATCATCTCGCGTAATTAACGGTGTCCTTAACTCCTTATTAATTAAGATTCCAGTGGCGCTCTACAAGTCGCTATGGTTTTATCTGCTATACCCTTAGCTCTTAACTCATCAGCATTACACCAAACTTCGTTTTCGGGGACCTCCTCTAAGGTTATCACCTTAAACCTATACTTCTTCCCCCCTACTTTCACTATTTCTACTATATCCTTTATGCCTAGGTACTCTACCGCTTTAGGATTCATCTTAGCGTAGCCTTCCTGTACATCATCCTTACGTCTAATTCTTAACCTCTTCTCCTTAGGCATAATCGATCACCTACAGAGCCTAGCCTGTTCTTCATCGTACCGTAAGTACTCAGCGCTCCAGGATCGTCATCACTACTGTCCGAAGGTATTTAAGGCTTCGGGATATAAAAGTTTAACCGCTTTTTAATTTAAGTACCTATCCTCTTGGATTTCTTAGGTTTCCTCTTAACTTTAGAGCCGCAATAGGGACATTTCTCTATCCACGTCTTAAATGTCCTCCCGCAAGATGGACAATATATGAGCCAATCTACCGCTACTCTTATCCCCCTCTTACTTATCGCTTTAAATTTTACGCCTAAGTGACTAGCTACATTCATAACAGAATAATCATCAGTTAGTATGATGGGTTCTAATTCCTCTTCCCTTAAATGAAGGGCTAGAGCTAATACGCTTATATCGGTGGCTGATAACTTTAACTCCCCTTTATCTTCGGCTAAGTTACGCACTTTACTTATTGCCTTAGCTGGGGGGTCCCTTACCTTCAATATCCCTCTCTTTATACCTATACTTATCGATAGTTTCTTCAAATGATTCCTCAACTCATTTATCACTAGATTAGTAGTGTAAAGAGGTACCTCCCCTTCAAGCGCCAAATTTAGGTTAAGAAAAGCCGATGTATCGAGTACGTAAACCTTAACCATGCCAATATAGCCTCCTCTGCAACCTCTCGTAAAAGTTATCCCGCAACTTTACGAACTTAGCTAATTTACCGCCTGATACTACAACAACGCCACCGTTGGAGTACTCCCCTATCATCCTACCATCGCCTATAATGATGTATTCCCCCTTAGTTAAAATTACCTCTAGTTCGCGCCAGGAGGGAATTACAACAGGTCTGTACGATACCGTGAAAGGAGATATGGGGAGGAGAACTAAAGCCCTAAGGCGAGGGTCTAATACGGGTCCCCCTAAGGATAGGGAATAGGCCGTAGATCCAGTACTAGACGCCACTAATATCCCATCGCAAAGTCCATGATAGATATCGTAGAGATCTCCCTTCAGTTTAACTCTCAAGTTCACCGCTCTACTTGGATCGGCACTTTTAATTACTACTTCATTAAGTAAATACTCTTCCCTCCTCGGCAAACTAACCTTAAGACCTTCCCTTTCCTCTATCGTGAAATTTCCTTTAGTTATAGCTTTTATAGCGAGAGGTACCTCCTCAACGTTCACTTCCATAAGGAAGCCTAAGGAGCTTTCTAATCTTATCCCTAATATAGGTTTATCCCACGCCTCCGGGCACTCATGGAGAACCCTTAATAGAGTACCATCTCCTCCTATCATTAATATGACGTCGCTAAATTTCACTACTTCGCATGTCTTTAATCCCTTTAACCCTAGTTTACGCGCTAATTCCTCGTTAACTAAACAATTTAAGCCTTCATTCTTTGAATGTTTGATAATTAAACTTACGACTTCTAAAACCTCAGGTTTACTTACATAGCCTAGGATCCCTATTCTCACTTCAACCTCCTTCCACTAAATTAAGGCTATCTTATTTAAATTGCATTAACCATAAGTAAGTGATAGTCTTGGAGTATCCCGATAATTTTATATTATGGCTTCATTTTAAGTAAGTTACGTACGGTGAGCGAATGCCTGGTCCTTCGACATCACAAGTATTAATGGAGTCGTTAGGTTCTACGGTTCTAGTAAAATTAAGGGGGAACAGGGAAATAAGAGGAATACTTAAAAGCTTCGATCAGCACTTAAATTTAGTCTTAGATAATGCAGAGGAAGTTAAGAGCGATAAAACGCGAAAGCTGGGGATAATCATAGTAAGGGGCGATAACGTAATATTGGTAAGTCCCGTAACTAAGTGAGGGAGTAGCTAGTGGTTAAGGGAACTACATCCTTCGGTAGACATAGTAGGGGTAAGACGCATATAAGATGTAGAAGATGCGGCAGACATAGCTATAACATCCGGAAGCATTATTGTGCCGCTTGCGGTTTCGGAAGGTCTAAGAAGTTAAGGAAGTATTCTTGGCAGAATAAGAAGGTTAACAGGGTGAGGGTAGTATAACATCAGGATCTTCACTATTATTAACTCGAAAGTCGTTCTCGAAGGATATACTTATATTTAACAGCCTCTTAACTAGAAAGCCTAGGAGCTGTATTTAGGTGTTAATCGATGGGAGGTAGGGATAGGGAGCTTCCCTTAGCTCCCATAGATAGGTTAATCCACAAAGCCGGTGCAGAGAGAGTTAGCGAGGAGGCTTCACAAGCCTTAAGAGACATATTAGAGAGATTAGGTGAGGAAATAGCTAGGGAGGCCATAGAATTAGCTAAGCATGCGGGCAGGAAAACGGTAACTAGGGGGGATATAGAGTACGCGGCTAGGCGGATAACTAGGGTTTACATGATAACTAGTTAGGGTAGGTACCATGGGTAAAGTAAGGCCTAGCTATATCAAAAATACCGCTAGAAGGCTACTTGAACTTTACCCCGATAAATTCACTACGGATTTTAACCAAAATAAGAAGTTAATTAGTGAACTAACCAACATTACTTCTAAACGAGTAAGGAATAGGGTAGCCGGTTACATAACTAGGCTAGTTAAGCTAAGGCAAAGGGAGGAAGCGCAACAATAGAAATGGAAAACTTAAAATAAGCGCCCAGGTTAAATGCTTCAATTCGGGGTAGATATACTTGAGGAAAAGTAAGGAGAAAGGTAAATCTCAGTCGACGAGGCCTGTAAGGGAGGGCCCCCCTGCTTGGGTTAAGTATAGGCCCGAGGAGGTGGAGAACTTAGTAGTAGAACTAGGTAGGAAGGGATACCCCCCTTCCATGATAGGTATTATACTGAGGGATCAGTACGGAATACCTCTAGTTAAGCAGATAACGGGCAAGAAGATTACGCAAATATTAAGGGAAAAAGGATTAGCTCCTGAGATACCGGAAGATCTAGCTAATCTTATAAAGAGGGCCATAAAGATAAGAAGACATCTAGAGGAACATCCTAAGGATTATCATTCTAAGAGAGGGTTACAGTTAATAGAAGCTAAAATCCATAGATTATCGAAGTACTACAAAAGAAGGGGAGTACTACCGCCTGACTGGAAGTACGAGCCTGGTAAAATAAGTATTTTCGCTTAGGGTTATTTAGGGGTAGGGAGTTGCAGGATAACGTAACTAATTTCCTAAATCATCTCAGCAAGGTAACATCTAGGATAAGAAAGGAATTAGTAGATGGGAGTATAGCTATAGTTTCGCATTACGACGCTGATGGCCTCTCCTCAGCGTCTATACTAGCTAAGGCTTTTGAATCTCACGACTTAACCTACCATTTAAGGATAGTAGACCAACTAGATCATGAGGTAGTAACGGAGTTATCATCTTTAGGTTACGACATAATGATATTCTCTGATATGGGTTCTGGTCAAGTAGACTTAGTGGAGAGGTGTGCACGTAGGGGAACTAAAGTGATCATTTTAGATCATCATTTACCTTTACGGTTTCCTTCCAATAACACCGTAATAGACCTTAACCCGCATCATTATGGTATAGATGGAGGAGTTGAAGTGAGTTCTTCTACCCTCTCATACCTCTTCGTTAAAAGTTTAGGTTTAGGTTCGCCTTATCTTACGACGTTAGCTATTGTAGGTGCATTAGGGGATAGGCAGGACGTAGCTAAGATGAGATCCCTTACTGGCTTAAATAAATTAGTGCTAGAAGAGGGGATAAGCTCCGGAGTTATATCGGTAGAAATAGGATTAAGGTTATTCGGGCTAAGAAGTCGTCCTTTAGTTAAGTGTTTAGAGTACAGCATGGATCCCTTTTTACCGGGTCTAACGGGACGTGAATCCGCGGTAATACTTTTCCTTAAAAGGATAGGAATAGAACCGGTCGAGGACGGCAGGTTAAGAACATATTCCTCCCTAACTCAAGAGGAGAGGAGAAAGCTAGCCACTGAATTAGTTAAGTACTTAATAAATATAGGTTACTCAGCGCGACAGGCGGAGGAAATTTTCGGTACCCTTTACTTCTTAGCTAACGAGGATCCTTCTACTCCCCTATATGAGGGGAGGGAGTACGCCACCTTACTTAACGCATGCGGAAGGCTAAATAGGCATGAAATAGCTATAGCTTTAGGCTTAGGTTTAAGAGGTAAGTACCTTCAGGAAGCTTTAAGGATACTCAATGAGTATAAGAGGATTATAGGGAATTTCTTAGCTAAGCTACAGAAGGGAGGGAACTACGTGAAGGAATATGACGGCGGTAAGTTAACGGTAATTGACTGCAGGGAGGAGGTCCCCACTAGGGCTATAGGCGCCTTAGCGTCGATCTTGGCTTCCTCTAAATTCTTAAAGGCTAAAGGGCCCATCATAGTAGTGGGAGGAGGCGAGAGGATAAAGGTTTCCGCTAGGTTACCATTAAGTTTTAAAGGAGAGGTAAACTTAGGTATCCTCTTGACCGAGGCGGCTAAGAGCGTAGGAGGGGTAGGTTAAGGTTCAAAACTAAAGTTAGTATATGGATTAAGTTAAGGGATGAAAGTAGGGCTCAGGCCTTAAAAGAGGCCCTTATACCTGATGATGTAGCTTTACCGCAAGGGATGAGTATATCATACGCTAATTTAGATAGGGAATTAGTAATAGAGTTAACTTCGGAGGGCGATCTTTTCGAGCTTAAAAATACTATCAATGATATACTCTTATCATTAAGACCTGCCCTAGAGTTGGTCAATAAGTACTTTAATTTATAGGTATTTCCTTATCCAAATCTTGAGGCGAAGGTTTTATAAAAGCCCTTAGCCATCTAAGTGAATGAGCCCTATGTCTAGGCTTTCAAAGGTAGCTAGAAGTAAGTGGGCCTTAAAGAAATGGTATACGATTTACGCTTCAAGCGCATTCGGATTCGCTGAGTTGGGTACAGTACCGGCTAATAACGATGATAGCCTAACATCTAGAGTAATGGAGGTTAGCTTATACGATATCACTAAGGATATTTCCCAATTACCTATTAAACTCAAGTTTCAAGTAGTAGAAGTAGAAAATAGTAAAGCTTTCACCCAATTTAAAGGTTTTGAATTATCTAGGGATTACTTAAGAAGCCTAATTAGGAGAGGTACCTCTAGGGTAGAGAGTATCTGTGACGTAAGAACTAAGGATGGCGTTTCCTTAAGGGTTTTCGTCTTAGCCATAACTATGCATAGAGTAAAAACATCACAGAAGAAAGCTATAAGGAAGATAGCAAAGGAAATAGTAGAGGAGAAGGCGTTGCAGTTAGCCTTTGACGATTTCATTCAGGAAGCCGTACTAGGTAAGATCGCCTCTGAAGTATTCGCTAAGGCTAGGAAGATCTACCCCTTAAGGAAAGTAGAAATATCTAAAATAAAGGTATTAACTAAAACTAGCGAAATACCACTTAAGAAGCCGGCGAAGACGGTAAAAAAGGAGTAATGGAAATAAAGGAAAAAGGTATTATAGTTAAGGACGTTAGGAAAGTTAAACTAAAAGTATGTATTTGCTACCCTAATGAATATAAAATAGGATTGAGTAACTTAGCTCTCCATATAATTTATTACGCCCTTAACAATATAGACTGGGTTTCATGCGAAAGGTTCTTTTATGGCTTTAAACCACCTGTCACGCTAGAAAACCACTTACCGCTTAGGAAGTTAGACGCTATACTCTTTACGTTACAGTATGAATTGGACTTACCCTATGTCTTGAGGATATTAATTGATGCTGGTATTCCGCTTTACTCTAGCGAGAGAGGAAGGGAGGACCCTATAATTATAGGCGGCGGACCATTAGTTATGCAAAATCCCCTTCCCTTCGAGGATTTCTTCGACGTACTTTTCATAGGTGAGATAGAGGAGGTAGCTAACGATCTAATGGAAGCTCTACTGGAAGCTAAGAAAAGGGAACGGGATTTAACTTATTTCTTAAACGTTAAAGGAATATATTTACCCAGTTTGGAAATGAATAAAGTAGAAAGAGTTTACGTAAATAATTTAGACAAGATATTCTATCCTTATAATCAAATAATTTCCTTAAAGGAAAAAACTGTCTTCGATAACTCCTTTCTTCTCGAAATAGGTAGGGGTTGCGGGTGGGGTTGCCGTTTCTGCATGGCAGGATACGCCTATAGGCCACCTAGATTTAGAAGTCTTAATAAAATAGAGGAAATACTAGAGTCAGGGAGGATAAGGGAGAAGTACGGAAAAGTTACCTTAATCTCGTTTGCAGCTGCCGATCATCCCAAATTTAAGGAGATATTAAACCTCTTAAGAGATAAGGGATTTAAATATTCAGTACCTTCGCTTAGGGTAGATAAAGTAGACGTGGAATTAATAGACCTACTTAAAGAGGGGGGCTTAAAAACTCTTACAGTAGCTCCTGAAGTTGCTAGTGAGGAATTAAGTAAGCGGATTAATAAAGGTATAGAGCCCGAAGACGTGGTAAACTTAGCTTTAGAGGCCTTTAATAGGGGATTTAAGAATTTAAAGCTTTACTTCATGATAGGGTTACCACAAGAGGGGGATGAAGACGTGATAGCTATAGCGAGGTTACTAGAGAGGGTGCTGAAAATAGGGTTCTCTAGCGTTAGAGTTACGATTACACCCTTTACGCCTAAGCCCCATACCCCCTTACAGTGGGTAGGCCAGGAACCTTTGGAAGTACTTAGGAGGAAGATTAAGTTGTTGATCAAACATGTTAAGCATAAGGAGAGGATATGGTTAAGAATTTACGATCCCAAGAAAGCAAGGATAGAAGCGTTAATAGCTAAGGGTGATAATAGGCTTTCGAAACCTTTAGTGAGAGTAGCTTTAAGAGGGGAATATAGCGTAGCTTCCTGGCATAAGGCCCTAGGGGATTGCTCGATAAACTTAATCGAGGTAGTTAATAAACCACTACCACAGGACTCAGAGCTACCCTGGGATAAAGTAGATATAGGGGTAACTAAAGCTTACCTGTTAGCAGAGTATAGGAAATATTTAAATGGCATAACTACTCCTTCCTGTTACGATAAATGTACTTACTGCGGGGTATGTAGAGCGGAATCTCGTTAATTATAAGCATCCATTAAACCTATAGCACCATGAAGAATGATGAGGGTATGTTAGAGGTATTTGGTGGACCGGGGGGATTTGAACCCCCGACCTCCCGCACGCCAAGCGGGCGCTCTTCCGCTGAGCTACCGGCCCCTGTTATTTATCTTCGACTTAAAGCCTAAATAAACATTTCGCTATAAGAGCTATAATTTAAATATCGTCGTACTGAATCTTACTAACGATGAGCGCTTTAACAACAGTCGAAAAGGCGCTATTATTGGAATTAACAGAGGCCATCTGCGGTATTAAAGCTAGGGAAGCTATGAAAATCATAATACTAAAGGGGGAGGCTACTGATGAGGAAATAGCTAAGGAGGTAGGACTTCAGGTAAATGAAGTAAGGACGTTACTGCATAAATTATTCGATGCTAGATTGCTAAAGTACAGGAGGGTTAGAGATGAAAAAATAGGTTGGTATACCTATTACTGGAGGGTAACAGATGAAAGTATAGAGGACGTCTTAAGGGAACGTAAGGAGCGCGTCATATCGAGGCTTAAGGCTAGATTAGAGTACGAAAAGAGTAATACTTTTTATATATGTATAAATAGGGATATTCCTAGACTTACCTTCGATGAAGCCTTTAACAATATGTTCAGATGTCCAGTTTGCGGAAGTATATTAGAACCTTATGATAACAAGGAAATTATAGCCCTCTTAGAGGAGCTGATACATAAGTTAGAGAAGTTGTAGATATCATTTAAGGGAGTAAATTACCTTCTTACCTTTACTTTGAGGTACTATCCTTAACTTAGCTCCCTTAAACTCTTTAAGTAACTCCCTACCGGCGTAAAGCCTATCTAGAAACAATGCTAAAGCTGCTACTTCACTATGAGGTTGGTTACCTATAGCTACATTAAAATCGGCCAATTCGAAGAGTCTCCCTGGTACCTTCTCGGCGCCCACTACTATAAGTAAATCAGCTCCCGTTTCCTTTATCCTCTTTAATACATCGCTACTAGCTATGTTCTCACCATACATAGTTAAATGTATTACCACCCCTCCTCTCTCTTTCCATTCCCTAATAACCTCTCTCCAATCGCTTTCATAACGTATATCAAAATCTCCGCCCCATAGATCCACTACCTTCCTTAAGCTACGTAATAAGTTTTCGTCCTTACCTCCGGAATATATTATACCGTGAGCACCAAAAGCCCTAGCTACTAAACCTACGTGTGTACTTATCCTTTTATCTCTCTGAGGTCTATGTCCTAACCTTAGTACGTAAATCCTCCTCGAGCTCAATGAAACGACCCCCTAATTCATCTACTATACCCTTCATTACCGGTGCCCACGCTCCTTTAGCTCCCACCTTTAGCTCTAGCATTCCATCCTTGATACCTACGGAGTGTATGTACGAGTTCTCATAGATTTCCCCTATCAACCCGTTTAGGCGATTATCTTCAAGGGGGATTAAGAGCTTATAGCTTCTATACTCCGGGAGTACCTTAAGTAGATATAACTTAAGTTCATCCAAGTTAATTAACCTCTCAGCAGATATAGCTACTACATATCCGTCGAAGTATCCTTTAACTAAATCCGTCCTCTCCTTTAATTCCTCGTCAGTTATTTTGTCTATTTTATTTAAGACGATGAGTTTATTAACATAAGTAGCTCCTATCTCATCTAAGGTATCTAAACTAGTAACTAATTTCCTCTCCACTTCCCCTAAGGGTTCGCTAGCGTCTACGAGGATTAAGGCTATATCGGCCATACAAATCTCCTCTAAAGTGGTATAGAAAGCTTCTAGAAGCAACGGAGGTAGTGAATCGATGAACCCTATGGTATCAGATATTAGGAATGGATGTCCTAGTATCCTCACCCTCCTAGTAGTAGTGGATAATGTAGCGAAAGGCTTACCATCTACGTAACCCTCCTCCTTGCTCAGAACGTTAAAAAGAGTAGTTTTACCGGATCCTGTATAGCCGGTTAAAGTTACCTGGTAGACTCCAGTTAAAGCCCTTTTATCGTACTTATACTCCTTAGCCCTCCTTATGTTCTCTAATTCCCTCACTATCCTAGCTATCCTCCTCTTTATCCTCTTCTCATGGTATCTTAACGAATACTCGCCACCCGAAAGAAAACCCGGGAACTCGTTAATCTTAGCGAAATGGATGTAATCCTTAAGTAGGGATAGCTCCTTCCTTAAGCTAGCTAACTCTATTTGCAGTTTAGCCTCTTTAGTCCCTGCCCTTTTGATAAATATCTCCAGTATTAACTGGAATCTATCTATGACTTCCACTCCTAACTCCTTCATTAAGTTATGGAGTTGAACGGGTTTTAGTTCGTTAAAGAAGATTACCTTTCTTACTTTCAATTTTCTTACTAATATGGCTAGTTCTCTAACTTTTCCCTTGCCTATTTCATATTTAGAATCTGGTTTCCTAACTTGTACTACCTTAGCTACCGGAATGTAACCCGCTACTTCAGCTAGGGAAGCTAATTCGTCTAAGTAGTTCCTTTCATGAGGTAACTTCCTCTGAACTAAAATTACCCTTTCCACACTTACTCCTCCTTAAAATTTACTATGTCCCCTAGCGTAAGTTCCAACCTACCTCTATTGCCCTCTAAAGGTTCTTCGTTTACCTCCTCTATTAACTTAATTTTTAATACCTTTTCGAGTCTTCTAGCTAAATCTAAAGGAGGAGTAAAGGTACCGTTCTCGATTCTCCTAATCGTGGATTCCCTCTCACCGATTAGCCTAGCTAATAATTCCCTAGTATAACCTAATTCCTCCCTAGCCCTCCTAACCCTCTCGGCATAATCTTCAACTACCTCTACCTCAGTCGTGCTCCTTGGGATATATTTCTTAACGGTAGTCTTCTTAACGCTCCTCCCTAGCTCTATTACCCTAACTATTTTACCATGCCTCTCCGCACAAGCCTTACAAGCTATGTACTCCGCTCTCCCCATTCTTATTAAGTAAGCCTTACTAACTATATTCCTACCGCAAATTTCACAAGTAGGCATAAGGTTCCTACATTAATCATTTAAACGCTCGTATTTAACTTTAATTCCGATAGGAGATATAGATGATGGACGAAGTAAGAGAGGAGGAATTAACGAAGTTAAGAGCTATAGCGGATTACCAGTTCGGGAGAGGAGCAGGGCAGGCTCTCTTTGAGGAGGGAATTAAAGTAGTAAGGTCCCCTAGGACGGGCAGAATTAGGGGGGTATACTATAAGGGTAAGCTAATAGCTACCATAAGAGCTAATGACGGGTTAATAGCTTTAACTATACATGGAGCTAAGCGTTTAATGAAGGTATTTAAACCGCCTAAATTAAGAGTAGTGGTATCAAAGGTAGCATCTAAGGACATAGCTAAGGGTAGGAGCGTATTCGCTAAACATGTAGTTAATGTGGATCCAGAAATAAGGGCAGGCGAGGAAGTAATAGTGGTAAACGAAGAGGATAGGTTATTAGCGGTAGGGAAGGCATTACTTTCAGCGAAGGAAATGATGGCCTTTAAGAGGGGAGTAGCGGTTAAGGTAAGGAAAGGTATCAATGAGGAGGAACATGGTGATTAAGTGTAGCAATGCTTATTAAGGGGAGGTTAGAGTAGTATATGTACCTTATAGGATGATGAAACTGACCTGCTCGTAACGGTGAAGAAAAAGCACCTCCGCTGATCCTAAAATTTAAAATGTTGAAATAGCTCCCTTAAGGCTTTAGCCCTATGTGAATATTCGTTCTTCTCTAATACTTCCATCTCCGCAAAAGTCCTATTATTACTTCCTTCAGGAATAAATATAGGGTCGAAGCCAAAACCACGTGAACCTCTTTCATCTAGAGATATTTTCCCCCTACATACTCCCTCTACCACCGTTATCCTCCCATGGCCGTCATAATAACCTACGCACGATTTAAAGTAAGCCCATCTAGGAGGAGGTATGTCCTCTAGTAGCTTAAGTATTCCTTTACAACCTAGGGTCTTATACGCGAAGGAGCTATAAGCGCCTGGAAAGCCGTTAAGGGCCTCTATGAATAACCCGGCATCCTCCACCAAAAACGCTTTATCCCCTAATTCATTAATTAAGTTCGCTAAGGAAAATAGTACTACCTTACGTAGATCAATAGATTGTATTTCAAGCTTAGGATGGGGGTAAAACCTAAGTGAAATGCCGTATTCCTTAGCTACATAACTTGCTTCAAGGAACTTATACTTATTACCGGTTACGAAAAGGATTTCAAGCCCTCTCCTTAACGTACCTACCCCTCCTTCTTATCTCCTTTACTTTCTTTAAAACGTTAAAAAGTATCTCCCTACCTAAGGCGTTAGAATATCCCTTTAGGAACATTTTAAAGGCCTTTTTGGATAACGAGTAATGCGTGCTCTCCAAGGACCTCAATAGTATATGAAGGTCTATAGCTCTCTCCTCCGTATCGTAACTGAAAGATCCTAACCCGTAATCTATTAGGAAGGGAATTCCCTCCTTTAGTATTACATTAGAAGTAGTTAAATCACCGTGAACTATACCATTAGCGTGAAGTATACCTACGGCATAACCTAGTTTACTTAGTATAGCCCTTAATTCCTTAGTTCTCAACTTACTCATTACCTCTCTTAACTTAGGTCCCTCTATATACTCCATCACTATACAATAGTTATCTAAATCCACATCGTAAAGGGTTGGTGACGGAACGCCCAACCTCCTAGCTTCGTACATTAATCTAGCCTCTAAGATCGTTCTTTCCCTTCTTAAATCCTCGTCCAAAACTTTATGCCTATAGCTCTTACGTATCCTGATCTTCTTTACCGCCTTTAACCCTAACCACGTACATAATATTAATACAGCCTCGGCTCCTACGCCTATTACTCTTCCCTCCTCCAAGGTACTTCTACCTCTTCTATACGCCATCTAGGTCTTATGCCGCCATCCTTTACCTTAATCATGATACCATGTTTAAGGGCTAACGCCCCCGTATAAGCTATCATCGCTCCATTATCCCCAGCGTATTCCGCTCTTACAGCTTTAAACTTAGCACCATGCTCTTTAGCCATCAACTTCAACTTCTCACTAAGTAATTTGCTCCTAGCAACCCCTCCAGTAAGTAAAACTTCACGCTTAGAGGTATGTACTAATGCCCTTTCAGTAACCTCTACTAACATACAGTAAGCTGTTTCGAGTAAGCTGAAACATATATCCTCTAATCTCCTCCCTTCATTTACCTTCCTTAAGGCAGCCGTAAGTAGGCCCGAACACGAGATGTCCTGCCCCTTAACGGTATAGGGTAATTTTACAAATTCCTTCCAAGAAAGTGCTTTCCCCTCTACTTCCGGTACTCCCGGAAAACCTAAACCTACTTTTCTCGCAAAGACATCTATACAATTACCTAGTGCTATATCTAAAGTCTCACCGAATACCCTATACCTACCTTCGTTAAAAGCCGCTATTAGCGTATTGCCGCCGGAAACATAAACTACTAAAGGGTCCTTAAAGCCCGTATCTAACCTACCTATCTCTATATGCGCTACAGCGTGATTTACCGGTATTAAAGGTTTATTTAGCATAAGGGAGAGAGCTCTAGCTAAAGTCGCTCCTACCCTTAGGCAAGGTCCTAAGCCAGGACCTAAAGCTACAGCTATCCCATCTAGTTCCTCTAAGTTTACGTGCGCTACTTCCAATGCCTTAAGAACTACTTGAGAAGCTACCTTAGAGTGGTGCTCCGCGGCCTCCCTAGGATGGATACCCCCCTTCGAGGGGACGTAAGTGGAATTGATATTAGAAAGTATTAATCCCTTAGAGGAGGCTATTCCTACCCCGAAGGTATGGGCTGTTGATTCTATTCCTAGTACTAATACGTCATCGTAATGCCTCATCTTGGTCTAGAGGCTTTCCTTTCCTTATATATAAATTCGGTATAACCACACTTACCGCAATGCCATCTCTCCACGGGCTTTAAATGATGAGCCATAATGGATCCACACCGAGGGCACTTTCTATTCTTAAGTTTTATGGTACCGGTTTTATAATCGTACTCGTATAGCTTATGTACGGACGCCATTTTCACTCCTCACCTTTCTTAGGGTTATGTCTTTCGATTATATATTTGGGTTCTATGAGTTTAGCTCTTTCCTCGCTCCCATAAATAGCTACCTCTACTAAGCTCCTAGAAATTCCGTAAAGCGTCCTTACGCGCCATATGTAAACCCTCTCTAAAGGTACTTCGTATAACTTTGCTAAAAACCTCCTTAATTCCTCCCTTGCTGGGGTACCTTTTAAGTCGTGGTAAATTAAGACCTTAATTTCTTTCCTACCTATTAACTTATTATCCCGTTCCTCTATTAATTTGAAATTCAACTGGTTACCAGTTCCCTCCATATTCCCCCTGCCTTGCGTACTTCCTAGATCCATTATCCCTACCTACCTATATTTTTAGCCCTTTTAATTTAAGTAAAATCACTTAGTTAAACTTAAATAGGCCTTCATAGAAAATCTAACGGACCTATTAAATAATGATTTTTCAAAGAATTTAACGCGGTGAGGTTAACGTATGGTAAGCGTATTAAACGAGATTAAGCCCTTGAGTCCTGGCCAGGAATTATTAATGAAATCGCTAAAGAGTAAAAATTATGACATAATAGGCGTCTTCGGGCCTACGGGTACTGGTAAGAGTTTAATATCTTGTGCTTACGGTATAGGTTCGGTACTGGATGGGGTATACAAAAGGTTCATACTTACGCGACCTATAGTGGATATAGCTACTGGGAGAGAGTATACTTCACTGGAGTTGGGCGATCTTTACTACAAATTGTCCTTCTCCTATTTGGAGGATATATTCGGTGGCTTGATAGGATTAAAGGAACTTAAGAGGTTATGGGATGAGGGTAAGTTAGTAATAGCAGACCCGCATTTCTTAAGAGGTAGGACTTTCGACGAATCCATACTATTGTTTGATGATGTACAATCGGCTAAGCCGGAGACGGTATCAGAACTAATAATGAGGATGGGTAGGGGATCCAAGTTAATCATAGCAGGGGATCCTATATTCCAGAGCCTAGAAGTTAGCGGAAGGGATCCTGCTAGCGTAATTAGAGAGGTACTACTAGGGGAGGAGAGAGCCCTAGTAGTAGACCTAGGTATAGCTGACGTAGTTAGACCCGGTGCTAGGAGGGGGATAAAGTTGGCTTTAGGCATGAGGATGATTAGAAGGGAGCTAAGTCAGGAGGAGAGGAGAATAACTGAAGTAGCTAAACTAAAAGCACCGGATGCCGAATTAGTAACGGTTCTAGAATTTAGAAAGGAGAAAGAAGAGTTCGGGATAGAGGCTACAGGCTTCCCCGATGCACTAATAGTAGTTAAAGAGGGATATTTAGGCAGGTTAGTAGGGAGGGGGGGTGAACGGATAGGGACTATGGAAAGGGAATTAGGGTTAAGACTTAGAGCCGTAGAGCTTACCTTAGATCTTAAGAAGATCGTAACTGCCTTGCATCCAGTAGGGTGGATAGGTAAGCATATCATTAATGTGGATTTCGCGGGTCCGCAATTACAAGTAACGGTTAGGGGGAGCGAAGTAGGAGCCTTCTTAGGACAAAGGGGCAAGTATGTAAGGTTCCTGGACGCTCTCTTTAAGAGGTTAATGGGAGTCGGAGTAAGGGTAGTGAGGACATAAATTGCTCTCATAAAGGCGCTCTTACCCTTACTTTCCATTAAAATTGTAATAACTTTTAAATAAACGAGGAGGTAGGGATAAACTGACGATCAACCTTGGTTAGGGTAGTGGAAATTACGGGGGATGGGGTAGAAAAGTTAAGTGAAATAGCCCCTTTAGTAGCTAAAGGTAAGTTAATAATATATCCTACGGATACGGTATATGGATTGGGTACTTCTCCTTATTTGAGGGATTCAGTGCTTAAGGTATTTAAGCTAAAGAAGCGCGAATTAGGTAAGCCCCTGCCGATATTAACTTCCAGCATAGATAAAGCTAAGGAATTAGTGGAATTTAACGAACTAGCAGAGGAACTAGCTGTTAGGTTCTGGCCAGGTCCCTTAACCTTAGTTCTACCGCTTAAAGCGAAGAATTTACCAAGTTATGTACATGGAGGTACTAGTAAGTTAGGAGTTAGGATACCAAATCACGAAATAGCTTTAACCTTAATAAAACTCATAGGTGGATATTTAATAGGTACTAGCGCTAATATTTCCAACTATCCCCCACCTACTTCGGCGGAAGAGGCCCTTAATTACTTCGCTAACGTCAACGATGATTTAATACTCATAGATGGCGGTCCTACTCCTTTAAAAACCCCTTCTACGGTCGTGGATTTAACAGTTCGTCCACCTAGGCTATTAAGAATAGGAGCCTTAAAATCCTATGAGGTATTAAAGGTGGTAAGTAATGCCTTTAGGAGAATATAGGAAGAAATTAGGTAAGTACTTAACATTAGATAAGGAGTATTTAAACTTAATTTTTGAGGGTAAGAAGGTAACTACCATACGTAGAGGGTTAATAGTGCCTAGTACGGAAATAGTTTACCTAAAATGCGATGGTAAGATGTTCGGCGAGCTTAAAATCCTTTCCACTAAGTACGTAAGGGCTAGGGATCTAACCGATAAGGATGCCAAATTAGACGGATTTAAAGATAAGCGAGAGTTAATGGAAAAGTTACTCAAATATTACCCGGATTTAAAACCAGAAGAGTGGATGACTATAATAAAGTTTAAATTATTGAGGAAAATGAATGGCATCACGGACGAAGACTTAGCGCGTCTAGCCTTAGCTTATGGACTATTTAAGGATGAAAGAGAGAGGAGAATATTGTCGGCAGTAGCTAGAGGGGTACCTAAGGAAACCATGAAGGAGGTAATGGGTTTTGAGGAAAGAGAAGTAATTAAAGTTATGAAAGGGATTTTAAAGAAGTTAAAGGAAAAGGGCGTAATTTAACCCTTTATCATTCTAACAGCTTCCTCCAACTCCACTTCTCTCTGCTCCCTAGTCTTAAGGTCTTTAAGTACTATCTTACCTGTTTCGTACTCCTTCCTACCTATTATTATAGCGTACCTCATATTCAGCTTATCAGCGTATTCAAGAGCCCTTCTTAAATTCCTATGATTTACGTCTACTACCGCCTTAATGCCTTTACTTCTCAATTCCTCGGCTATGCTTACGCTAGCCTTCCTTAAATTCTCCTCCGTAGGTACTACTATTACGTCCTTCGATGCTTCAGCATTTTGTAACAAACCCTCACCCTTTAATGCCATAACTACCCGTTCAACACCTACGGACATGCCCGTAGCCGGTATATTAGGGCCTCCGCATACCTCTATTAGCTTATCGTACCTACCTCCTCCAGCTAAGGAGAGGTTGCGTACCTCTGCAGTACCTTCATAAAGGAATTCGAAAACTAACCCAGTGTAATAACCTATCCCCCTTACTATACTAAAATCTACTATTAAGACATCCCTAGGTAATCCATACCAATCTAACAATATGGATATTAACTCATTAATACCCTTTAAACCCTCATATGCTTGCTCATACCCCTTCAACGCCTCCATACCCTTATTTACCGTCTTAAATGGGTCCTCCTCTACCCTTATGAAATCCAGTACTTCCTCCACTTCGCCTACGTTAAGGCCTAATTTACGAAGCTCCAAGCCCACGCGCTCCCTGCCCTGCTTATATAGCTTATCTAATGCCCTGAAGAACTCGTCCTTCCTTTCGCTTAAACCATATTTTACAGCTAAGGCATCAGCTATTCTCCTATCATTAATCCTCACCGTGAGATTACTTAGGCCTAGCTCCCTGAAGAACCTATAAGTTAAGGCGATTACTTCGGCATCTGCATCTATGTGAGATGAACCTATTAACTCCACTCCAGCTTGCCAGAACTCCCTCAACCTACCCCTTTGAGGTTCCTCGTATCTCCATACAGGAGCTAAATAGTAAAACCTCATGGGCTTAGGTAACTCTGGAGAGGAAGCTACTATCCTAGCTATTGAAGTAGTGACGTCAAACCTTAACCCCAATAAACGCCCACCTTTATCTTTGAACCAATATATCTGCTCTTTTATTTCTGGGCCGGCTTTAGCCTCCAGCAGTTCTAACCTCTCGAAAGCAGGGGTTATCACCTCACTGTATCCATACAGCTCGAAGATCTCCCTTGCCTTCTCTAGTACCCTTCTAATCTCGTAGGACTCAGGAGGCAAATAATCCCTAGTACCCCTAGGCCTACTGTACTTCAACCCCTACTCACCTCTAACCTCACTCCTTCATAACTTACCTTCAACTCCTTAACCCAATTAGTATAAGGCCTTACGGCTTCCATAACTCTATTCAACGCCTCCTTAGGTACTAAGGCTATAACGCAACCTCCCCCACCGGCTCCTGTCAACTTAGCACCAAATGCACCGACTTCTCTAAATCTGTATACTAACCTCTCTAGCTGCAAGCTAGAAACCCCTAAGGCGGAGAGAAGACCTTGGTTAACGTTCATTAACTCCCCTACGGCATGGAAGTTCCCTTCTTTTAAGGCCTTCGCTACCTCTAAAGCTAGCCTACCGGCAGCATGGTATAGAGGATCAAACACTCTAGGATACTTATCGCTTAATGTCTTAGCCCTAATTACTAGCTCCTTGGTGTCCTTAAACGTACCGGAGTAAGCGGCTACGAGACCTACCGAAGAGGTATCTGCGTTTAACCTAATAAACCCCTCCCCCCTCCTAAATACTATTATACCTCCATAAGTGGATACTGTATTATCTATCCCGCTAGGAGTTCCATGTACTACTTCCTCGGCCTTGTAAGCTATCTCATTAACTTCTTCCCTATTCAGCTTCAAACCTAGATATTCGGAAAGGGCCTTAATTAAGGCTACCGAAAGTGCGGCGGATGAACCCATTCCATAACGAGGAGGTATCTCTGAGTTTATCACTATATCTAACGGCGGTATATCCCCATCCTTAGTTAACGATTTTAAAATAGTAGCTACTACTTTACCTATTTTGCTTTTCGTATTTCCTAAATTATACAAGGATAAAGTTACTTTATTTTTTAAGTAGTTAGATTTTATAGTTATATTTTCCCTACCTTCTTTAACTGTTACATAAACTCTAAGGTTGACAGCTAAAGCTACTGCTGGTTCTCCCTTTACTACAAAATGCTCTCCCGCTAAGATTACCTTTCCAGGCGCTGAAGCCGTTACACTATTCACTTTTCGAGCCCCTTTTACTAACATCGAAGGATCAATATAAACCTAAGGAATTATCCCTTTAACTGCGTGACCTTAAGTTCAAAACGAACCTACTAGTTTCCCTAAGTTTCACTTAAATCTTTATTAAATAGGGCTTCGTTGTAAATTGTTGTGAAGGTTATGTACAGTTTACGTTACTTTAGGTTACTCTTCGTAACTACTTTAGCGATCGCTTTATTGATATCTTCAACCCTTTACTCCTCATCCCTATCATCGATAGGCATAAAAATTATAGATTACAGAGCTCCGCGAGTAGCTGAAGTGAATAGAGTAATAAAGATTGCTATAAGTTTAGCCTATAGCTTCCCCTACCCTACTAGAGTTTACATAGGAGTATGGGATCCCGATTCCCATGAATGGTTAGATTACCGAGACGAATACCTAGTAGGCAATGGGTTTAGGGAATATAATCTTAAAATACAGGTACCCAGCTACGAATGTTTATGGCAACCTACTGTTTATGCCTTCCATTTGAACGGTTATACCTGGGTACTTAGCGATAAGGTAACTTTAACGATTAAGGTAGTTAGTTTTATTCCTAAGCATATAGAGGAATACGCATACTTAAGTAAATCCAGCCCAGAAGCTATAACGACCTTCGATCTTTACCGAAGTACGGATAGCGATGGTAATGGTAAAAGAGATGCTTTCGTTTACATCACCGTACCACCAAATACTGGTAAGTTGGATATCCTCATGACAGTAGAACCTAACGATGACGTTGATTTACGTTTGTACGATCCCTACGGTAGGTTAGCAGGAGTATCTCAATCTGGCATGGGAGAAGCCGAGAGGATAGAAGTAATTAACCCCGTAGAGGGCGTATGGAAGTTAGTAGTGGAGGAGTTCCATATAACCGGCCCTACGGCCTGGGTTAGAGTTACCGTAAGAGGCATTTTCGAGGTGATTAAGGTAAGCATACTTGGAGTTACGTTCTACCCCGCAAGGGTGACCCCAGGTAGCTTAATTAAGGTAAGCGTTACTATAAGGAACGAAGGTACTGTAACCTTAGCTGGAGGCCTAGGTCCTAAACCCGGTTTTACTTACTCCTACTATGATGACTACTTAGGTGTAGGTTACCCTTCGGTTAAGGGGTACTTAAGGTTAGGAGTAGATTTCGACAAAAGACCTCACAGCGTAGACCATCCATATAGATGGGGATTAAGTAGGGATTTAAGGCCTGGAGAAGAAGCCACTATAATAGGCTATATCCAAGCACCTCCATCGCCCGGTAGGTACATGTATTGGGTAGGTATAGTGATAGAGGGTGTAAAGTGGATAGCTGATAAGGTAGGTATAACTACTATTTACGTTACCTTACCGGTTAGGTATGAACGTACGGGCTTTAGCGGAACTAAAATATCAATGGACGGTATGAGTGCGGACGTTTACGCCCCGGCTAAGGGTGGTTGGTACTCTATACGATTAGATAGGAAAACCATGAAATATGAGCTAAGAGATGTGAACAAGGGGAATCTAAGAACTGTTACATTCTTTGGTAATAGGATATATGTAGAGGGTTACCCTATAGCATGGAGCCCAAGTAGTAAGGTGATAATATATACTAAATCTAAATTTACTGTTGATAGAATAGTAGCCAGAGTGATGACACACAATGCTGGAGGGTACAATAGATATGGTACCAGAATTAGCCTTGGAATATTACTAAGTGATGGTTCATTGATAAGTTTGGCCAGTGTAAAAGTTATGCCTGACCGCTGGTATACGCTTAGGGCTAAGGTACCAGGCAAGTACTCTAACTATCATATAGCTATATGGATGACTCAAGCCTCTCCGAATAGGTATTATATTTCTCCTTACGAATTTAGGATAAGTGAGCTTAAGTACTATAAGCCTTCGGCCGTGCCGATAATAGATTACGATCGTATAGTAGCTGTTAAGAATTACGGGGATAAGGCCGTTAAGGTTAGAGCGTCTTACGTAGCAGGCAGCGGTTTATCCTCGCTAACTTTACTATTTAATGGATATG
>NJEH01000051.1 GCA_002254595.1 Thermofilum sp. ex4484_15 | reverse complement strand
ACGCTATGGATATTTGTAAACGCGAGGAACCTCCCTTAATCGAAGTAGGGGAAGGCCATAAAGTAGCTTGTTGGCTTTACGCTAAGAGGTGAAGGTATTTGGAGAGGCCAGCTATAGAGGGAGGGGAGCCCTTAAGGCGAGAGCCTTTATTCATATTGCCTAAATTTGATGATGATGAGATAAGGGCGGTTGTGGAGGTATTAAAGAGCGGGAGGTTAACGTCCCATGTAGGTAATAAAGTTAGGGAGTTTGAGGATAAGTTCTCATCTTACCTAGGAGTTAAGCACTCAATAGCTACGTTTAACGGGACTACAGCTTTACATACTTCCCTAAGGGCTTTAGGTATAGGACCGGGCGATGAAGTGATCACTACGCCTTTTACCTTCGTAGCGACAGCTACTTCTATATTACACCAAAACGCTATACCTATTTTCGCGGATATAGATAGGGAGACCTTTAACTTAGATCCCTCAAGCGTAGAGGAGAGGATTACGGAGCATACTAGAGCTATCTTAGTAGTGCATTTGTGCGGTCATCCAGCGGAAATGGACGAATTAATTTCGATAGCTAGGGAAAGGGGATTAGCTTTAGTAGAGGATTGCGCTCAAGCCCTAGGTGCTGAATATAAGGGAAGGAAGGTAGGGACATTAGGTAACGTAGCCGCCTTCAGTTTCTACTTAAGTAAGAACATAACTACGGGAGAAGGTGGTATGGTAGCTACCGATGAGGAGGAGGTAGCGGAAAAAGCGAGGTTAATAATAGATCATGGACAAAGAGAGAGGTATAGCTACGAATTATTAGGTTATAACTATAGGATGACGGAATTACAGGCTGTTATAGGTTTAATTCAATTAAGTAAACTAGATGAAATGAATAAGAGGAGGGAGGAGATAGCTAAAATATATATGGAGGAGTTTAGCGGGGAGGAAGCATTAATATTGCCGGAAGTTAAAAGTTATGTTAAACACGTATGGCATGTTTTTGATGTATTGGTCGATTTAAATAAGGTAAGCGTAAGTAGGGATAGGATAGTAGAGGCCGTAAGGAAGGAGAATGTATATGTATCGGTAGCTTATCCTAGGCCTCTTTACTTAGAGCCGATATTTAGGGATATGGTAGGTCACGGCAGGGGATGCCCTTGGTCTTGTCCCCTCTATAGAGGTAAGGTCTCCTACTTTAAGGGCTTATGCCCTAACGCGGAGTGGGTAAGCGAGAGGGTAATTACATTAAGTACGCAACCTTCCTTAAGCGATGAGGAAGTAATGGATATAGCTAAGGCCTTAAGGAAGGTAGTCTCCTTCTACAGGAGGCATTAATATGGGATGGCGAATCTTACTTTAAGTAACTGTAAGTTGTTCCTTAACGGTAAGTGGGTAAGGGGCTCGATAGTCATAGATGGGAACTCGATAAGATACATAGGCCCTACCGTTAAGGAAAAGGGGACTGTCTGGGATCTCGAAGGAAGGCCGGTAATACCCGGACTAATAGATTCTCACGTACACCTGATCCCTACCGCCTTAAATAGGGAAGTTTTAGACTTAAGGCGAGTAAAGTCCATAAGGGAGCTGAAAACCCTAATAGCTAAGGAATGCGGTAAGAGCGGATGGATTATAGGGAGGGGGTGGGATCAAGAGAACTTCGAGGAAGCTAGGATGCCGAGCCTTAAGGAATTAGATGAGGCCTGCTCTTCGAATCCGGTATTATTAATTAGGATATGCGGGCACCTAGCCTTAGCTAATAGCTTAGCTTTAAGGAAATTAGGATTACGGAAGGGGGACGGATTATTATTCGAGGAAGAAGTAACTAAGGCCTTAGAGTCCGTGCTTAAGCCGGGGGAGGAGAAATTATTGCGTTTACTTAAAGAATTACTCTATGAGATGCCTAAGAAGGGTATAACTATGGTCCACACCCTTTCCTCAACACCTCAAGAATTCTACCTCCTTCAGCTAATAAAAGTTAAATGGGGCCTCCCTGTCAGAGTTAGGGTATACTTCGATGCCAAGTATTTGGATTACTTACTTAATTCAAAACTGATAGGGGGCTTTGGCGATGAGTACTTAAGGATTTCGGGAATTAAAGTAATAATGGATGGTAGCTTAGGGGCTAGAACCGCTTATTTAAGGGAGAGGTACGAAGACGCTAATACTAGGGGTAAACTATTGTTAAATAGTTCGAAATTAGCCGAGTTATTAGAGAGAGCTAGGGGACTTAATTTACAGGTAGCGGTCCATGCAATAGGCGATGGGGCTATAAGGGAGGTAATTAAGGCCCTTTCGCTTTCTAGCGCTAGGGGAGATGAGGTAAGAATAGAGCATTGTTCCTTAACGCCCCCAGAACTATTGGATGAACTAGCTAAGTTAAGACCGATAATAAGCGTACAACCCCATTTTATAATATCTGATTGGTGGGCCGAGAGGAGGTTAGGGAGGAGATGTAGGTGGTTATATCCGTTTAAGACCATGCTAAGGGCTAAGTTGAAATTAAGCGGCTCCTCCGATTCCCCAGTAGAGCCTTGGGATCCTTGGGAAGGTATGTACGCAGCCGTCGAAAGGGGGAAGGAGGAGGGATCCAGTATCTTTAAGTATACGTCTAGCGAGAAGCTTTCAATTAGTGAAGCGTTAACCATGTATACTGAAGGCGGAGCTAGAGCTTGTAGGGAGTACCCCGATTACGGATCGATTAAAATTGGCTCTAAAGCTGACTTAACCGTATTGGAGTACTTACCTACCACGCCCAAGGAGTTAAAGGAGGTAGAGGTTTACGCGACTTTAGTAGGAGGCGAGATTACTTACCTTAAAAGATAATAGATTATGATAAGATACCTTTTTAAAGTAGGATAAAGCTAAAGCAAAGGGGAGTAAATGGCCGGTAGGATAAGGATAGTAGCGGATCCTATAGGTAGCGTAGAAGTTGAATTAATAGATAAAAATCCTCGTACTTTAGAAGCAATACTTAAGGCATTACCTATAGAGAGTAGGGCCATGAGGTGGGGGGATGAGGTTTACTTCAAGACTCCCGTGGACGTAGGTCTTGAGAACCCACAGGAAGTTGTTGAAGTAGGCGATGTAGCTTATTGGCCTCCAGGTAGGAGCATTTGCATATTTTTCGGACCTACCCCCGCTAGTAGGAGCCCTACGGAGATTAGGCCCGCTAGTCCCGTGAACGTCTTCGGTAAGGTAGTAGGTAATCCCAAGGTATTCAGTAGGATAAAGGACGGGGATAGGATTAGAGTGGAGAAAATTTAGTAGGTTTCCAACCTATATAGTAAATGTATTAATTTTTCTACATCCCATTCGACGGGCCTAGGTTCCACTTTAGCGAATTCGCTTAACTCCTTAAATAGCGGACTTACGGAATCTATTAATTTATTATATATATTGTATAATTTATCGTAAATTTTCGAATTCTCAGGATTCGTTTCGAAATTCCTCTCTATAGATACCATGTTATTAACAGCATCCCTTACGTCCTTGAAATAACCTGTACCTAAGCTAGCTAAGATAGCTCCCCCTAGACATGCAGCGTCAAGTACTTTAGGGATGCTAACCTTTACTTTTATAACGTCGGCTTTGATCTTAGCCCAAAGGGGGGTCTTGCCCCCTCCACCTAGAGCCCTTAATTCCTTTACTTTTATACCTAACTCCTTAAGTACTTCCATTACCTTTCTAAGCTCGTAAGCTACTCCTTCCATTATAGCCCTAGCTATGTGAGCTCTCGAATGGTAAAGCGTTAATCCGAAGAGCACTCCCCTAGCTTCCGGTTTCCACCTAGGAGCTCTCGCCCCCATGAAGAAAGGGACCAGCAGTAAGCCGTGGGATCCTGGGGGTACGTATTCGGCCTCCATATCCATTAATTCATAAGCTCTCCTCCTCATAATGGCTGAAGCTAATTTCTCCGGCAACCCTAAATTATCCCTAAACCACCTCAGGATGGCCCCGGCCGTACTTATACCTACCTCCAAGCCCCATTTACCCTTAATTACGTGACAGGTTATGATTACCCTCATCTTCGGATCGAACAGTGGTTTATCTAGAGTAGTAGCGGTAGTAGACCCGGTCCCCGTGGATTCCTCGACTATCGAGGAATCTAATATTCCCGCCCCTAAAGTTTCGCAACTCCTATCGCCTCCTCCGGCTACTACGGGTATACCTTTAGCTAACCCAGTTTCAGCCGAGGCTTCCTCGCTGACTTCCCCTACTATTTCGTCGGAGTACTTAAGCTCGGGGAACTTATCCTGAGGTAAGTCCCATTCTTCGAATAGATCGTAAGCCCACTCCCTCTTAATTACGTCCAATAACATGGTCCTAGAAGCTATGGAGTAATCGGTAACTTTAGCTCCCGTTAGCTTATAAATTATGTAATCCTTAGCTTGGAGCAATACCCCTGCTTTCCTTAATAACTCGGGTTCGTTCTCCTTTAACCAAAGCAACTTAGTAGCCGTGAACGTAGGATCTACTATAACGCCCGTCCTTCGATAAATTTCCCTTATGTCGTATTCCTGCTTTATCCTCTCCGCCTGGGGTAGGGATCTCCTATCCATCCATATCATTACCCTGCCTAAGGGCTTACCGCTCTTATCTAGGAGTACTACTCCCTCCCTTTGACTACTTACGCCTATACCCCCTATCTTACCTCCTTTAAGTTTATTAACGCACTCCCTAACGGCCTCTACCACGGCCCTCCACCAATCCTCCGGGTCCTGCTCTACCCAACCGGGCTTAGGGAAGTAAGTAGGGTACTCCCTAGTAGCTGAAGCTACTACCTCACCTTTATCGTTAAATACCATGCATTTAGCGTTAGTAGTACCTACGTCTATACCCATGAAAAGCTCTCCTTCCACCAAGGGTAGCACCTAGATTGATGGGTAAGTAACTACTTTAAATAATTGTCCCTCAATACTATGAGGTGGTAAAATGGTATTTAAGTTAAGTATAGTAGTAGCCGGCCCTGAAGCCGTATTCGAAGCGCTAGCGTTTAGGGCTAACTTCGAATACTCCATAAGGAAGGTTAGCGAATTGGGATTCGAAGGGGTGGAGTTATCGGTAATTAACCCGTTTAAATTTGAAGTAAAGAAAGTTAAGAAGTTACTGGAGGATTACGGACTTAAGGTACCGGCTTTAAGTACCGGTTTAGGGTATCTACATTACGGTTGGGATTTAAGTAGCCCAGACCGTTCCGTTAGGGATAAGGCCATTACGATAGTAAAAGGGCATGTAGAAGTAGCTAAGGAATTGGGATCCAAGGTAATAATAGGCCTATTAAGAGGCGGTGTACGTAAGGACGTAAGGAAGCCTTATAGGCTTAAACTATTCACGGATTCGTTAAGTAAATGCTTGGATTACGCCGAAGGCGAAGGGGTAGAATTGCTTTTAGAGCCGCTCAACAGGTACGAAACGAATTTAGTAAATAAAGTATCGGAGGCGCTAATCCTACTTAAGGAATTAAGTAGTCCTAACCTTAAGTTACTTTTAGATACCTTCCATATGAACATAGAGGAAGCAGATTTAATAGCTTCAATTAAGGATGCCTCCGGTAAGGTAGGCCACGTACACGTAGCCGATAGCAATAGGCTAGCGCCTGGGTTAGGGCATATAGACTTTAGGGCCTTCCTTAAAGCCCTTTCGGAGATAGGGTACAACGGTTTCCTTTCGGCGGAAATAATGCCCCTACCCGACCCCTTAACTGCCGCTAAGCAGACCCTTAGTTACCTAAGGAGTTTAAGTTAAAGTTTATTAAAGGGGTCAAGGTCCTATTAAAGGGTGGTCGGATGAGGGCTGCCGTTTTGAAAGCGGAGTGGAGCCCTAGGCCGGGATATAAGCTAACCGAGGAGGAATCTAGGACTAGGAAAGTTAAGATGGGGAGTAGGGTCTGGAGGAACCCTAAGTTGGAATTGGAGGACATACCTGTACCTGAATTAGGACCTTACGAAGTATTAGTGAGGGTTAAGGCTTGCGGTATTTGCGGATCCGATATACACATGGTCGAAACGGACGGCGAAGGCTATATGCTTTACCCAGGCTTAACTAAGCTACCCGTAGTACCGGGCCACGAACTTTCCGGGGTAGTCGAGAAGATAGGTAGTAAAGTAACGGCCGTGAAACCCGGCGATATGGTAATGTCGGAGGAGATGTTGTGGTGCGGGAGATGTTACTACTGCAGGTCCGGCTTTTTGAATCAATGCGTTAACTTAGAGGAGCTAGGCTTTACCTTAAATGGGGGTTTCGAGGAGTACTTTAAGGTGGATGAGAAGTACCTCTGGAAGATAGATAGCCTCTTAAACGCTTACAAGACTGAGGATGCCGCTTACGAAGCGGGCTCCTTAGTGGAACCCACGGCTGTATCTTACAATGCTATGTTCATTAGGGCAGGGGGGTTTAAGCCTGGGGCTTACGTAGTAGTAT
>NJEH01000050.1 GCA_002254595.1 Thermofilum sp. ex4484_15 | reverse complement strand
CTACTTTAATCAAGTGAGCTATAGCTCTCTTTACGGCTGGATCCCTCTCGTCAAAATACCTCTTATCTATCTTAGGTAATATAGCAGAATCCCTATCGGTTCCCAACGTTAACTGCGTAAGGTCGTTAGAACCTATACTGAATCCGTCGAAGTACTTAGAGAATTCATCTGCCATGAAGATAACGCTAGGAACTTCGGCCATAGCCCAGATCTTAAAATCCCTACCACTCTTTAACCCCTCTTCAGCTAGTAAGTTAACGAACTTCTCAGCTTCCCATAGAGTCCTAACGAAGGGGGCCATGACCCATACATTAGTTAAACCCATCTCCTCCCTGACCTTTTTAATAGCTGCTATCTCTAGCTTAAATGCCTTCTCGTATTGTGGGCTGATGTATCTGGAGACGCCCCTCCAGCCTAACATGGGGTTATCCTCATGAGGTTCGTACCTCTCACCTCCCTTTAGTTGCCTATACTCGTTAGTCTTGAAGTCGCTAAACCTAACTACTACCGGGCGTGGATAAATCTCTCTAGCTACTAAGGCTATACCCTCAGCCATCTTATCTATGAACTTCCTTTCGTTACCCGTCTCTATTAAGTACAATGGGTGTTCACCTATGTAACTAGCTAGGATGAATTCAACTCTCATCAATCCTATCCCGTCGAAGGGTAAGTTCTTATAATCCTTTATCTTCTCAGGCACTCCTAAATTCATGTATATCTTAGTACCGGTAGTAGGCCTGAATACTATCTCTACCGGTGCGGCCGCCTTAACTTCCGCTTTAACTTCCTCCTTAACTAATTCGCTTACTCTACCTTCGTAAACTACCCCCGTATTGGCATCTACGGTATAATCCTTACCGGTAATCATCTTCTTCGTGGCATCCCTAGTCCCTACTATACAGGGGATACCTAATTCCCTACTTACTATAGCAGCATGCGCAGTCATCCCTCCCTCATCGGTTACTATAGCCGAAGCTAACTTCATATAAGGTACCCAATCGGGATTGGTCATCGTAGTAACTAATATATCGCCCTTCCTCATTAGCTTATGGGCGTCCTCAACGCTTAGGCAAACCTTAGCGGTACCGTAAGCTATACCCGGACTGGCCGCTAATCCCCTTACTACCGCCTTAGCTTCCTTTACGCTTATCTTAGCCGCCTCTGCCTTACCAGCTTTCGCCGCTTTAACGCTCCATACGGTCTCGGGTCTAGCTTGTACTATGAATACGTTCTGCGGGAACGGTAAGTCCCTATCTACTGCCCACTCTATATCCATAGGTCTACCGTAATGTTTCTCAATTAGGATAGCTAATTCGGCGAGCTTCCTTACCTCCTCGGGCTTGAGGCATGGTTGCTTCCTCCTTTCAGGGGGTACTTCAGCTTCTATCGTTTTACCTGTTACTGAATCCCTAACATACTCTACTTTCTTCTCAACTATCCTCTCCTCTACTATTTCTAAATTATTCTTATCTACGATCCACTCATCAGGAGTTACCGATCCGCTAACTACTGCCTCCCCTAAACCCCAATTACCTTCTATAACTATTTTACTTCTATCCCCCGTAACGGGGTGCAATGTAAACATTACACCGGCCGCCTTGGCATTAACCATCTTCTGTACGGCCACGCTTATCAATACCTTTTCATGCTTGAAGCCTTTCTGCTCCCTATAGAATATCGCCCTAGGAGTAAATAAGCTGGACCAGCATCTCCTAACCTTTTCTATTACTTCGTCCTCGCCCACGACGTTCAAATAAGTTTCTTGTTGGCCGGCAAAACTAGCGTCCGGTAAGTCCTCAGCAGTAGCGCTAGATCTTACAGCTACGTACTCCTTCTCCTTACCCACTCTTTGACACAATTTTCGATAGTTCTCCCTTATCTCTATCTCTATATCCTTGGGCATCGGGGTAGTTTCTATTAGCCTTCTTATCCTCTTACTAGCTTCCTCATAAAGTTCCGGTTTAGCCCTATCGGTAATTACCTCGTTTATTATACTATATATTTTATCCTTAATCCCCGTTTCCTCTATAAACCTCTTATAGGCGTAAGCTGATACTGCGAAACCGGGGGGTACGGGTATACCTGCTTTAATCATTTCGCCTAAGTTAGCATTCTTCCCTCCTACTAATGGTACATCTTCCTTTCCTAATTCCTCAAACCATAAGATTATCTTAGTTTCTTTAGGGTTAGGCATACTAGGTTCACCACCTACTCATGGCACTAAATATGGGATCATATTTAAGCGTTTCTAGTTTACAGCTATTACTCCCTTCTAGCGTCCAATAGGGCAAACATTTTTAATGATCTCCTTCCTTTAATCTGAAGGATTAGGGCTCATCTAGTAAGTGATATCAAAAGGTGAAGTTATATGTTCAAGAGGTTTAGCGGACTCACCCCGAGATATGTACGCAATTGGGCTATAGTAACCGCCCTAGCTGCGGTAGTAGGAGTCGCCGGAGGACTAGGAGCTATAATATTTAGGATAATGATAGGTCTAAATAGGGCGCTTTTCTTCGGTAATTTATTAAAATATTTCCCCAGCGTAAGTATCTACGGCTATAATCCCTTCATTATAATAATACCTGCCTTAGGCGGGCTCATAGTAGGGCCCATCGTCAATAGGATAGCTCCCGAAACGAAGGGACATGGAGTACCTGAGGTCATGGAAGCAGTACATCTAAAAGGAGGCCTGATAAGGAAAAGAATAGCGTTAGTTAAAATAGCGGTATCCTCAGTAACCATAGGTTCTGGAGGTAGTGCAGGGAGGGAGGGGCCCATAGCTCAAATAGGAGCGGCTATAGGATCCCTCATAGCGCAACTACTTAACTTACCCCCTAAGTATAGAAGGCTCCTAGTAGTATGCGGATTAGCATCCGGTATAGCAGGTACCTTCAATGCCCCCCTAGGAGGTGCTTTATTCGGCTTAGAGATCTTCTATAGGGGGGTGGAGGCTTTTGACGCAGTACCGGTAATTTTGGCGTCGGTAGTAGGTACGGCCGTAGCTACTGCTTATTTAGGCCCTACCCCGGCCTTTACGGTAAAGGGTTTATCCTTAAAGTTCTCGGCGTTGGAGCTCCCATTTTACTTCCTATTAGGGATAGTATTCGGGATATTAGCGGTAATATGGGTAAAGTTCTTTTACTTAATCGAGGATCTATTCGAGAAATTAAGGATTAAAAATTCCTTAAAGCCAGCCTTGGGCGGGTTAATAGTAGGAGTTCTAGGAGCCGCTTTCCCTACTTACGGCATAATGGGCGTAGGTTATGAGGGCATTAACGCAGCTTTAGCCCATAGATTCCCTTTGATTACATTACTTACGCTAGGGCTCATTAAGTTAATAGCCACCTCGTTTACTATAGGTTCGGGAGGTAGCGGGGGGGTATTTGCACCTAGCTTATATATAGGCACGATGTTAGGAGGCGCTTTAGGCTATACCTTTTATCAATTATTTCCTGGGTTAATACGTGAACCCTTAGCTTATTCCTTAGCGGGTATGGCTGCACTCTTCGCTGGGGCCTCCCAAGCCCCATTAACGCTTATGATAATGATACCGGAGATGTGTAATAACTATGCTATTTTACCATCCCTTATGGTCTCCTGTACTACTAGTTTCTTCGTAGCTCATGCGTTCCTTAAGGGTTCGTCAATCTATACTATAAAGTTAGAAAGGAGAGGAGTTAATATAAAGGTAGGCAGGCCGCTGATACTAGATAGTATTTCGGTAGGGGAGGTTATGGCGAGAAAGGTAGTGACGGTAAGGCCGGACATGCCCCTTTCAGCTTTGGAGTTACTAGTTAACGAGACAAATCATACGGGCTTTCCGGTAGTCGATAACGATAAATTAGAAGGTATGATAACTATAAACGACGTAATTAAAGTGCCTACTAAATTAAGGGGTAAGCTAAAAGTAAAGGACATTTTACCTAAGAGGAAATTAGTAGTAACATACCCCGACGAGAGTTTAAGTATCGCACTAGATAAAATGTATAAAGAGAGATTGGATAGACTTCCCGTGGTCTCTAGAAGTGATCCCAATAAGCTAATAGGTATAATATCGGAGAACGATATTATAAACGCTTACAGGAAAGCGGTCCTAGAGTTTTAATAACATAAAAGGTTTAATAGGCATTTAAGGGTATAATTTCCCGCTATGGGCTACGAGGAGGTAGTGAGGCAATTCGATCCTTGGAGTTCGTTCTTAATTAAAGACTATGATAAATTATTTAAAGCCTTCGGCATAAGACCATTAACGGGCGAATTAATTTCCCAATTACCTACTTCTCATAGGCTATTAAGGAGGAGGATAATAATAGGGCATAGGGATTTAGAAAGGATAATAAACGCCATAAGGGAGGGTGAGGAGTATGCAGTAATGTCAGGTATTAAACCCACGGGGGAATTTCATTTAGGATCTAAGCTTACGGCTGAGGAAATGATCTTCTTCCAGAAATTATCCAATAAGGCAAGGTTATTCTATTGTATAGCTGACGTAGAGGCTTACAATGATAATAGGCAATCTTTAGAAGTAAGCAGTAAGGTGGCATTAAACAACGTTATGGATATGCTCGCTTTAGGCATGGATCCTAGGAGGGTTTACGTATATAAGCAGTCCGAGGAAGTAAGAGTATTAAGGCTAGCTAGCTTACTATCTAGGGATGTTACCTATAGTACCATTAAAGCAATTTATGGGGAAAAGAGTTTCGGCCTCTACTTTTCCGCTTTGATTCAAGTAGGTGATATATTACTACCTCAATTACCGGATTTCGGAGGACCTAAACCTACGATAGTACCGGTAGGCGTAGATCAAGATCCCCACATCCGTTTAACTAGGGATTTAGCTAAGAAGCACGAAAAGGATTACGGGTTCTTACTACCTAGCGCTACGTACCATAGATTAGTAAGGGATCTAACGGGGAGGGAGAAGATGTCTAAGAGGAACCCCATGGGTATGTTTACGTTAACCGAAGAACCCGAAAGTATAAAGCGTAAGATAATGAACGCCTATACGGGCGGCAGGCCCACGGTTAAGGAGCAAAGGGAACGGGGAGGGAATCCCGATATTTGCATGATATATGAATTGCTAAGGGTACACTTCGAGGAAAGCGATGAAGCCTTAAGGGAATTGTACTATAAATGTAAAGGAGGCGAAGTGATCTGCGGCGAATGTAAGCAATTAGCTGTAGAAAAAGTACTCAAATGGGTAGACGAACACCGTAAGAAACGCGAGAAGGTAAGGGATTTAGCAGAAAGGTTATTAATTGAACACATGCTTTAATGGGAAGGGAACTACTTAAAATAAGTAAGGATAGTGGAATACCGTTAGTAGGACATGTAGCTTTCGGCCTCATAGATAGGGGTACTAACCTAATACAAGTAAGGCCTACTTCCCTTTGCCCCCTTTCCTGTATTTTCTGCTCTACGGATGCGGGACCTAAATCTTTAAGGAGAATTAGCGAGTACTTAGTGGAACCAGACTACCTATTAACGTGGTTTAAATGGGTAATAAATCGTAAGGGGTTAAGCGAAGTTCTAGTACACATCGATAGTGTAGGAGATCCCTTCACTTATCCATATTTAACGGAATTGGTTAGGAAGCTAAGGGAAATAGGGAAGGTAACTACGATATCTCTGGAAACCCACGGATTCCTACTGACCGAAAGAATAATAGAGGAATTAGAGGAGGCCGGCCTTACTAGGATTAACTTATCCATAGATGCTGTAGATGCCGAGTTAGCTAAGTTCTTGTCCGGCTCTCGAGCTTACGATGTGAATAGAGTTATACGTTTAGCACGCTATATAGTTGAAAATACTTCCATGGATTTGATGATAACTCCGGTATGGGTACCCGGTTTAAACGATAGGGAGATACCTAAGATAATAGAACTAGCCCTAAAAATAGGAGCTGGTAAGAAGGCCCCTCCATTAGGTATACAGAAATACGAAGCTCATAAATACGGAAGGAAACCTAAAGGTGTTAAGCCCATGAAATGGTACGACTTTTATAAAAGCCTTAAACTATGGGAGGCGGAATACGGGGTTAAGTTAATATTATCCCCTAAGGATTTCGGAATACATAGGGCTAGGCCTCTACCTAAGGTTTTCTCACTTTACGAGGTAACTAGGGTGAGGATAGCAGGGCCTGGCTGGTTAAGGGGGGAGTGGTTAGGTGTAGCTAGAGGTAGAAGCGTAGCTATAGTGGGCGTAAATAACAAGCCTCCTATTGGGAGGGAAATTAAAGTTAAAGTTCTAAGGGTTAAGGATAACATATACGTAGCTAGGGTGATTTAAATGGTTTTAATAGATGTCCACTGTCATCTAACGGATGAGGAACTTATAGGTAGAGTCGATGAAGTATTAAGAAGGGCTAAAGAAGCGCAAATAATGGCCGTAGTTACCTCTACAT
>NJEH01000049.1 GCA_002254595.1 Thermofilum sp. ex4484_15 | reverse complement strand
GGGGAGGGGAGTATATAGTACATAGGATAATAAAATTGGAGGTAGTTAACGGTACAGTGGTAGGGTATTGGACTAAAGGCGATGCAAATAGTTTTCCGGATTTCCCGCCGGTCAATAAGAAGGATGTAAAGGGGAAGGTAGCAATAGTAATACCCTATTTAGGGGGGTTATCGCTAGTTTTGAGGAAAGCGGGCTTCAGGTTACCTCTTTCCTCGGTACCGCATAGTTTAGGGGCTTAGGGCGGTGTAACCCATGGAGGAATATATGATAAGAGAATTTAAGCCAGAAGATCTAAGCGCTGTAGTAAATATAAATAGGAGATGCCTACCCGAAAATTACCCCCCTTTCTTCTTCATGGAGCATTATAGGAATTATCCTAAGGCCTTCCTAGTAGCGGAAATGGGAGGGGAAGTAGTAGGCTACGTAATGTGTAGAGTCGAATATGGTCTCTCAAATTTAAGGTTAGGATTAACTAGGAAAGGGCATATAATTTCGATAGCCGTAATGCCTTGGGCTAGGAGAAGAGGAATAGGTAAATCCTTAATGATTAAGGCACTTAGGGCTTTAAAGGAGCATTATAGAGTAGATGAGTACTATTTAGAGGTAAGGGTTTCAAATGGGCCAGCTATAACGCTTTACGAAAAGTTAGGTTTTAGAAAGGTAAGAATATTAAAGCATTATTACTTGGATAACGAAGATGCTTACCTCATGGCTATGGAGGCAGAAAAAATATAAATGGTTCCCCTACCTTCTAAGGGTGACCTACCATGCCCATAACTGATCCTGTTAAACTTCAAGTAGCCCTAGATCACGTATTTAAAGTTAAGATATGTAGGAGGTGTGGAGCCAAGAATCCTTGGAATGCTATCAGGTGTAGAAGGTGTAGAAGCTACGATTTAAGGCCCAAGAGATATAGAAAGTAGTTATTTTAACTGTTACTTAAATATATTTTAAGATATTCCTTTTATAAGTATAGCGACAAGTTTATATATAGTCTTACTTATAAGAAGTATGGGATATAAGTGTTTTTATAACGTAAAATTTAAAGAGTGGTGAGATAGAAATGGCTGAAGAAAAAGAAGGGCTTCGATGTCCTAATTGCGGAAGCGATAAGTTAATTTACGACCCGGTACGTGGAGAACTCATCTGCGCTGTTTGCGGCTACGTAATAAGTGAGAGGAGCATAGATCAGGGACCTGAGTGGAGAGCTTTCACAGCGGAGGAAAGGGAGAGGAGAAGCAGGGTAGGTGCCCCGTTAAGTAGGGTAATGCCGGAGTCCCTTTCGACCGATATAGATTGGAGAAGTAAGGATGCAGCAGGGAGGGAGATAAGCCTAGGCAAAAAGATAGAGATGATTAGGTTAAGGAAGTGGCACCTAAGGGCTAGGGTACAATCGTCCATAGAGAGGAACCTATCGCAAGCTTCCATGGAATTAGAGCGGTTAGCTTCCCAGTTAGGGCTCCCCGAGAGGGTAAAGGAGAGGGCTCTGGAGATATACCGTAAGGCCCTAGAGACGGATTTAGTAAGGGGTAGGAGCATAGAATCCGTCATGGCGGCAGCAGTCTATGCAGCTTGTAGGGAGATGAGGATACCTAGAACTTTAGACGAAATAGCCAAATATACTAGGGCAGGTAGGAAGGAGGTAGCTAGATGTTACAGGTTATTAGTCAGGAAATCGGCTGTCAGCGTTCCCTTACCCGATTCCGTGGATTTCGCCCCAAGGATAGGGGAGATATTAAAGTTAAACGCTTCTACCATTAGGAAGGCCATAGAGATCCTAAGCCAAGCTAAGAAAGCAGGAATAACCGCCGGTAAGGATCCAGCTGGTTTAGCAGCTGCTGCCATTTACATAGCTTCATTACTTTCCGGCGAGGTAAAGACCCAAAAGGAAGTAGCCCAAGCGGCCCAAGTTACTGAAGTAACCGTTAGAAATAGGTACAAGGAACTAGCTAAGAAGCTTAAAATAAAGTTACCGCTAAGATAGTAGGCTACATAACTTCATTCAAGCGAGCCTTAAGCTTTTCGTAAGTATCGTAAACGGCTTCTGGTATTACTTTAGTATCAGATACTATAGGCATGAAGTTAGTATCCCCCTCCCACCTAGGTACTACGTGAATATGTACGTGGTCCTCTAATCCTGCTCCAGCTACTTTACCTATATTTATACCTACGTTAAACCCATGAGGTTTCATAACTAATTTAAGTAGCCTTATCCCCTTAACGGTTAGTTTCATTAATTCACATAGTTCTTCATCCTTAAGATCTGTAAGAGAAGGCACGTGAGATTTAGGCGCTATTAACAGGTGCCCGTTATTATAGGGGTATAGGTTTAACATAATTAACGCGTTCTCACCTATATATAAGACTAAACTTTCCTTACTTACTCCCTTCTTAAGGGATTCGCATATAAAGCAAATACCTTTTTCCCTAGTTATTTGCGAATACTTTATATACTTCATACGCCAAGGGGCCCATAAGGTCTTCATTTAATATCCCTTAGGTCTTAGTGCTATACTCCTTTATTAAAGGCTCTACTCTTAGCTAAGGTTTCAGGACCCCCTTACTTCTTAGGAATTCACCTATTATGGAACCTAACGACGGCCCGTTAACTACTTTAATCTCGTAACGAACCCTAACTACCGGCTTATTTATTTTTAAGTATCTCGAGATATTAGAAGGGGTCCCTAAGACTACGGAATCGCAAGGTACTTTATTGACCGTTGCCTCTAATTCCTTCATTTGCTTTAATCCGTAGCCCATGGCGGGTAATACAGGCCCTAGATTAGGGTAGTTCCTAAAGGTATCCGCTATGCTACCAACCGCATAAGGCCTAGGATCTACTATTTCGGCCGCTCCAAATTCCCTAGCGGCTACGTAACCAGCACCGTAACTCATATTCCCGTGGGTTACCGTAGGGCCGTCTTCGACGACTAGTACCCTTTTACCTCTTATTAGCTCAGGCCTATCCGGTTTCACTAGGGATTCGGCCTCTATTATTGTAGCGCGAGGGTTTACCCTACTTACGTTCTCTTTGACCTTCTTAACTTGATCATTATTAGCTACATTCACCTTGTTTACTATCACTACATCCGCTAACCTTAAGTTTACTTCACCAGGGTAGGAATTAACCTCATCCCCAGGCCTTAAAGGATCCACTACGGTAATCATTAGATCAGGTTTGAAGAAGGGCCAATCGTTATTACCACCATCCCATATTATCACCTCAGCTTCCTTCTCAGCCTCGGAGAGTATCTTAACGTAATCTACGCCAGCGTAGACTATTACCCCATTCTCGAGATGTGGTTCATACTCCTCACGTTCCTCTATAGTACAACCGTACTTATCGAGATCCTCGAGCTTCTCGAACCTTTGAACAGCTTGCTTCTCTAGGTCGCCATAAGCCATAGGGTGCCTCACTATTACGTGTTTTACCCCCTTATTCCTTAATAAAGAGGATAGAGCCCTGGAAACCGTACTTTTACCCGCTCCCGTCCTTACAGCACAAACCGCTATAACGGGCTTGGAAGACTTTAACATAGTATCATTAGGCCCTAATAATTTAAAGGATGCACCGGCAGCTAGTACCCTAGCAGCCTTCTTCATGACCTCTACATAGCTTAAGTCGCTATAGGAGAGGACTACCTCGTCTACCCCCTCCCTCTTGATGATCTCCTCCAATTTCTCCTCGCTATAGATAGGTATTCCATTAGGGTAAAGCTTGCCTGAAAGGGATGGAGGATATAACCTATTGTCTATGTTAGGTATTTGTCCTGCCGTAAAGGCTACTACTTGATAATCGGGGTTATCCCTGAAGAACACGTTAAAATTATGGAAATCCCTTCCCCCAGCACCCATTATTATTACTTTCCTCTTCATCGAGGATCCCCCCTTCATCGTTACGACTTTCAGAAAGGACTTATTCTAAAATAAATCTTTTCTATTTTTTATTTTACATAGGTATAAGAAATTACCTATTAATGCGAAGGCCTATGAAATAATATATAGGCTATGGCTATGGGAAAAGTAGAAAAGGTATTGCTCGATACTAATGCATTGCTCCTACCTTACTTAGGTAAGGTAGATGTAATATCCAATTTAAGGGAAATAACAGAGGGAAAGTACTTACCTTTAGTACTGTTAGATACAGTATATGAGGTACTAAACAAAATAGCTAGGGGTACTCCCTCCGAGGTAAGGAAGTTTAGATTGGCGTTGGATCTAGTGGAGGAATGCATTATAGTCAAATCGCCTCCATGGCCCCCTAATGTGGATAGCAAAATAGTAGCGTACGCCTTAGAGAATAGGTGTTCGGTATTGACTAACGATAGGGAGTTAAGGAGGAGGTTAAGGAGAGCGGGGTTAAGCTGTATTTACTATAGGGAGAGCAGGAAGAGGCTAGAGAGCGATAGCGAGTAACGTTGCTTTTAAATAACTCCTTCTCTATCGAAGTTAACGGGTGTAGGCTACGGCTAGGAGAACGGCAGCTCCTTTCAGGGCCTGTAGGAAATGCAAAAGGCTCATACCATCATCGGCTGAAAAGTGCCCTTATTGCGGATCTACTGAAGTAACTAATGATTGGAGCGGCATGATAATTATACTAGATAAATCCTCCTCCGTAGCTGAGAAACTCGGTATACAGGGGGAGGGGAAGTACGCGATAAAGGTAAGATAACCTCGTGTATAAGGTTCCTTAACCACGACCTCTTAAAATTAAAGAGGCCACTGGGGATAAGCATTTTCAGCGAGCCTCCTAAATCTATAGAGAAACTTAAAGTGATAGCGGAGGATTTCCGCCCCCCTCTGATAATAAGCGTAGGAGATGTAGTTTCCGAAAATTTAACTAGATACGGATTAGATCCCAGTATAGCCATAGTAGATGGGAGGAGCCTAAGAAGGAGGAGACGAACTAAGGTAGAAGCCGTTAGGGTGATTAGGGTAATTAATGAGGCTTCTACGTTAAGTTCAGCTTCTTGGAAAGCCCTCAGAGAACTTATCTCTCGTAAAGGAGAGGGTACTTCGCTAATTTACGTAGAAGGGGAAGAAGATTTACTAGTTCTTCCGGCTACCATCCTGGCACCACCTAGGTCGCTAATAGTTTACGGGCAGCCTTCAGAGGCTTTAGTAGTCGTTATAGCATGCGATTACGTAAAGGCCGCCTTCACGAACTTCCTTAAAAAGGGAAGGGTATTGGTGAAGCAGTGATCGGGCCCTCCTCATTTCGCTACTTAGCCTTACAGTACAGCCTAAAAAGTTATTAGTAGTAAGGGATCTTATGTAAGGGGGTAAGGGGGTTACGGAGGAAGTATATCGAAGGAGAATACGTAGGCTAACAGAGGAGGTAATTAAAAGGGGAGTAAGTTTAACGTTAGTTACTGATAGGGGTAATGTAGAGTACTTAACGGGCTTCAGAGGGCAGGGACTAATTATATTAAAGGAGGATACATGTAAGTTAGCCGTACCCAGGTTGGATTACGAGAGGGCAGTAGAGGAATGTAAGTCTTGCGAAGTAATAGCTTACCTACCTTATGAATTGCCTCATTTAGAGGGAAGGGTGTTTAGAGGGAAGTTAAAGGATTTAATTAAAGAGGAGGTAGCGAATTGTAAGGGGTCGGTAGGCCTAATAGGTCATTTTAGCTTTTCACTAGCAAGGGAGGCATTAAGGGGTAAGGAAATAGCGGACCTAACGGACGTACTTTCGGAAATGAGGTCGGTAAAGGAGGGTTGGGAAGTAGATAACGTAAAGAAAGCTATCGAAGTAGCTGAAGAGGCTATTAAGGAAGTTTTAACTAACTTACGGGAGGGATTGAAGGAATATGAAGTAGCTAGCGAGCTGATATACGAAATGAGGAGACGAGGGGCCGTACCTTCCTTCGAACCGATAGTAGCTTCAGGGAGGAATGCCCGCTTTCCCCATGCTATACCCAGCGATAAAACTATTAAGAGCGGGGAATTAATAGTAATAGATGTTGGGGCTAAAGTAAACGGGTACTGCTCAGATATAACTAGGACCGTTAGTCTCGGTAGGTTACGTACGGAGGACGAGAATTTATTGAAGATAGTACGAGGGGCCCAGGAAAACGCCATTAGTAAATTAAGAGAGGGGATTAAAGCTTCGGAGGTGGATAGGGAAGCTAGGGTATTTATCGAAAAGGAGGGATTGGGTAGTTACTTCATTCACTCGTTAGGCCACGGCGTAGGACTTGAGGTACATGAATATCCCTTAATAGCGCCAGATAATGATAGGCCACTAAAGGAGGGTATGATAGTAACGATCGAACCGGGTCTTTACTTAAAGGATAAGGGGGTTAGAATAGAGGATATGTACTTAGTTAAGAGAGATAAAGGGGAAAGGTTAACCAATTTAAGTAGCTTTATAGGGCTTTAGAACTCGTAGCTTTCCCCGGGGTTCAATATGACTACCCTAGTGCTAGGTGAATACTTCTTAACGGCCCTTTCGAAATCCTCGGGATTGGCTTTTATAGCTGGGAAGGTATCGTAATGCATAGGTATCGCTACCTTAGGCTTAAATAACCCTACGAAATATCCGGCCTGTAGCGAATCCATGGTAA
>NJEH01000005.1 GCA_002254595.1 Thermofilum sp. ex4484_15 | reverse complement strand
AGAAAGCTAGGTTGGAGATATTGAAAGTACATACCCGTAAAATGCCGTTAGCCGAAGACGTAAACTTAGAGGAAATAGCTAAAATGACGGAAGGGTATAGCGGATCCGATCTAGCTGTAATAGTCAGGGAAGCCGGTATGATGGCTTTAAGGGAGAATATAAATTCTACTAAGATCGGCATGAGGCACTTCTTAGAGGCCTTAAGGAGGGTTAAGCCATCAATAACCCAAGATATGATAAGGTACTATAAGATGTGGGGTGAAAGAGCTAAGAGCTTAAGGGAAGCTAAAGTCTCTAAGTTATCCTATTACGTATAGTAGCTATGGTAGCCTTACCGCCTTATATAGCTTTAATTAGCGAGTTAGAGAGGAGAAGGGGGATAGCTAAAGAGAGGGACCTTTATAATTCCCTTAGGGAGAAATATAGTTTAAGTATTAGGGAATTCAGGAAGTTATTAATGATACTAGAGCTGAGAGGAGTAGTTCACGTAGAGACTATTAAAAAAGAGGAGAGGATGATATATTTAGTGAAGCAAGGGTGACATAACGTGGGCGTAGACTTAAAGGACTTAATAGTAGCTAAAAGGGAAATAAGCCTAAGCGAGCTTAGGAATAGGGTTATCGCCATAGACGCTTATAATGCCCTCTATCAATTCTTAGCTACCATAAGGCAACCGGATGGGACGCCCTTGATGGATTCCCAGGGTAGGATAACCAGCCATCTAAATGGATTATTATACCGTACTGTTAACTTATTAGAGGAGGGAATTAAGCTCGTTTACGTATTTGATGGTATTCCTCCTGAGATAAAGAAAGTTGAATTACTAAGGAGGATGAAACATAAGGAGGAGGCCTTAAGGAAGTACGAAGAGGCCTTAAAAACCGGTGACCTAAGGGCTGCTAAAATGTACGCCCAGCAAACTTCCAAGCTTACTGAACCTATGGTAGAGGATGCCAAAAAGTTACTAGATCTATTAGGGATACCTTGGGTTCAAGCTCCTTCGGAGGGCGAAGCTCAAGCAGCTTACATGGCGGCTAAAGGGGACGCCTGGGCTTCTGCTAGCCAGGATTACGATTCCTTACTTTACGGTACTCCTCGTTTAATAAGGAACCTTACCATATCGGGGAGGAGGAAGTTACCTAGGAGGGATACATATGTCGAGATATCGCCTGAGCTTATAGCCTTAGAGGAGAACCTAAGGGAGCTCGGTATCACTAGGTCGCAATTGATAGATATAGCTATTTTACTCGGTACCGATTACAATCCCGAAGGGGTTAAAGGCATAGGTCCTAAGAAGGCCCTTAAATTAATAAAGGAGCTAGGTTCGTTAGATAAGGCCTTAAAGTTACTTAAAGGGGCTGAATTCCCTGTAGATCCTCAGGAGATAAGGGAGGCGTTCTTAAAGCCTAAGGTTACGGATAATTATTCTTTAAGGTGGAGGGCGCCCGATGAGGAAGGCTTAGTAGAGTTCTTATGCGAGGAGCACGATTTCTCGGAGGAGAGAGTTAGGAATGCTGTTAGGAGAGCTTTAAAAGCCTTTAAAGAGACTTCAACTCAATCCACCCTTGAAGAGTGGTTCAAATAGGATGGGCCGATCCTTCGAGGAGGAGAGGCAGAGATTAGTAGAGGAGTTAAGGAGGGAAGGGTATGTTAAGAGCGATAGGGTAGCTAAGGCTCTTCTAAAAGTCCCTAGGGAGGAATTCGTACTCCCGAAGTATAGGAGGTACGCTTACCTAGATATGCCTTTACCTATACTTTCTGGTCAAACGATAAGCGCTCCTCATATGTGCGCTATAATGTGCGAGGAACTCGAGTTGAGGGAGGGATTGAAGGTCCTAGAAGTAGGTACGGGTAGCGGTTATCACGCAGCGCTTTGCGCTGAAATAGTAGCTCCGAGGGGCGGGGGAGGTTACGTATGTTCAATAGAATACTTTAGGGAGTTAGCTTCCTTCTCTAAACGTAATTTAAGGAGGGCGGGCTATGACGATAGGGTCAGCGTAATAAATGGTGATGGTAGTTCCCTCCTCCCCTTTAGGGACGAATTCGATAGGATATTAGTTACCGCAGCTGCACCTAAAATACCACCTAAGCTAATGGAATGCCTTAAACCGGGAGGTATAATGGTAATACCAATAGGTACTTCCCTCCTTCAAACCCTAAAGGTCGTCATTAAGGAAAATATTGAAAAATACATCGTAAGGGAAAGGGGTAGTTGTTGCTTCGTAAAGCTAAGGGGGCTCGAGGGGTTCGCGGATTAAAGTAACGGACATCATAAGGGCTAAAGGACACCCTAACGTAACCGCTACTCACAGGAGCACCATGGAAGTAACTACGGAGGATTACGTTACGCTTAAGGGTGATTGTATAATAGCCGTCAGGGCTGATAAATCCGCATTTACGCTCTCCGAGGAGGTTAAGGAGGCGCTTAGGACGGAGGGAAGTACTGTAAAAGCCATAATTGAGGTAGGGGGGTTGAGAGAGGAAGTAATAGGTAGGGGATCGCGGAGATTACTATTAACTTCTACTACCTCTCTAGTCTTCAGGAGGAGTTACTACGTAGATCCTAGGACGGTAATGATAGGGGCCGATAAAGCAGCCGTTCATTTAAGTAGGAATATAGTGAAGTTATTGAAGGATCCGCTAAACACGGTAACGATAATACTCGAAGTAGAAGTTTAAGCGTAAATAATGATAGTGGAAAATAAGTTTAAGTAAAAGGTTACTTAGATGAGGAGTGTTATGAATGAGAGGATATGGCCTGTCGAACTATTACCTAAGCCCATAAGTAAACTATCCGATCCTAACCCTAAGTATCCAGCAAAAGCTGTAATACTAGCTGAAGGGCATTGGAGGGACGGTTTCGCGAAAACCGGACATGGCTTACTAATTCACGGTAGAAGGTATGAAATAGTAGCGGTAATAGATAGCACGTTAAAGGGAAGGGATGCAGGCGAAGTCATAGGTATAGGCAAGAAGGGAGTACCTATAGTATCGAGTTTAAAGGACGCTTTGAAATTCTCCCCTGATGCTTTAATAATAGGTGTAGCTACCATAGGAGGTTATTTACCTGAAGGTTATAGGGAGGTAGTAGAGGAAGCTTTAAGGAAAGGATTGGATGTAGTTAGTGGCCTACATTACTTCCTTTCGGAGGATCCTAAGTTAAGGAGATTAGCTAAGCGAAGCAGTGTTAAAATAATAGATGTCCGTAAGCCACCTCCTGAACTTAAGGTTTTAGATGAGAGCGGATGGTCGGTGGATAAACCTATAATTACGGTGGTAGGCTCAGATTGTGAAGTAGGTAAGAGGACCACCGAAATAGAATTAGCGATAGCTGCGGAGGAGGAAGGTATAGAAGTAGGTTGGATAGCTACCGGCCAGACGGGCATACTTATAGGAGCGGAGGAGGGAGTCGTTTGCGATAGGCTACCTTCCGACTTCGTAGCCGGGGAGATAGAGAGGAGAATAGTTAGGTTAAGGGAGAAGGGAAAGGAACTAATAGTAACCGCTACTCAAGGGGGTATACTTCATCCAGCTTATGGACAGGTAGGCCTAGGGATACTTTACGGATCGTACCCTGATGTAATAATCTATGCTTATGCCCCTAGATTCTTTAGGAAGGGCTTTAAGACGTTTAAGGTACCCGAAATAGAAGTTGAACTAAATATGATAAGGCGTTTACTCATTAATAGTCTAGGCTATGACGTACCCTTAACCGGTATATCGGTAAACGCAAAGGGGTTAACTAATAAGGAGTTCTTAAGGCTTAAGGAGGAATTAGAATCCCGTTACGAAGTACCGGTAGTAGACGTACTTAAGGAGGGGGCTAGGAAATTACTTGAGCATTCTTTAAGGGTAATAAAGAAGGGTACTCCGAAGGCGGAATATAGGGAATATGTCCTGAAATCGCTTAAAGGTTAGCTTTAACCTTAATCTCCCTTATTTCCTTAAGTAGTCCCCTTTCCTCTTCGCTAAGCGCTTCCTCTAGGGATTCTAACCTTTCAGCATGTTCGAGGGGGACGTCTACGTAAAGTATCTCCCCTTCCTTAACCTGCCTACCTATCATTATGTTCCCCCTAATGGATATAGCTACCTCCATGCCTGTAGTGGCCTCCTGTAAGTTCTCCCCGTGCTCCTGTATCTGCAATATTTCTCCTACCCTCTTACCGTTAGCTTTCATAAGGGGGTATCCGGGCTTGATCCTACCGCTCAATACCTTTATGCCTACTATAGCAGGGGCACTCCTCCTAAATACGTAACCTGGCAATATCTTTATTTTACCTGGGAAGATCAACTTTGAAAGTTCTATCCTTCTATCTGCTTCCTTAGTAGCCTTATACCACTCCAAGTACTCCTCGATTAACCTATAAATTATATTATTCGTGAATATTTTAACGCCGTTCTTCTTTGCCTCTAAGTAAGCTTCCTCGGTTACCTTTACATTGAAGGCGAGTATTACTCCGTAGTATTTGTTTTCCTTCCTAACTAAGCTAGCCTCTACTATGTCTCTCTTAACTACCGGACCTACATCGGCATACCTTACCGGTACGCCATGCCCCTCTATATACTCCGTTAAGGCCTCTAACGTACCTAAAGTATCGGCCTTTACTATTACACCGCTTATTTCCTTAAACCTCTTAACCCCAGCTACCTCCTCCCTTATTAGTTTCTTGGCTTCTTCTACTTCGCTATTACTTCTGCAAGCATAGAGGGGGGCGCCGGCTATAGCTTCATCCAAGTAAGGAGCTACTACCTTAACTCCTGAAGCTGCATAAACCTCCTCCACCTGGAGGAACCTATCCTCCGGAGACCTCATTTCATCCAAGGGTTTAGGCATGAGTAAAGCTTTTACCCTAGTTACTATAGGTTCCTTCATCCCTCCCAGGACTATGGTATCCCCCTTCCTTAGTATCCCATCGTAAATTATTACATCTACAGTCGTACCTAAGCCTACTTCTTCCTTTACCTCTAATATTACTCCCTTAGCTGGCCCTTCGGAATATGAAAGCCTTTTAAGCATGTACTTCTGAGCTAAACCGGCTAATACCATGAGTAAATCCGCTATCCCTTCGCCCGTCTTAGCGCTTATAGGTACTATAGCTACCGTCCTTGCGAAGTCCTTAATCCTATCGTACCTATCCCCCCTTAAGCCAAACTTATAGAGCTCCTCTATTATCCTGTAGAGCAGTTCTTCTAACCTAATCCTTACGTTTTCATCTTGTTCTACAATGCTCTTTATGAAGGGTGTATCGGGTTTAGACGACCAGCCAGGGATCTTATCTATCTTATTAGCGGCTATTAAGAACGGCGTTCTCCTACTTCTAAGTATTTCCAGGTTCTCATAAGTCTGCTTCTCGAACCCCTTAAGTACGTCCACTACTAATATGGCTATATCCGCTATACTCCCCCCTCTGCGCCTTAAATTAGCGAAAGCTTCATGCCCTGGGGTATCTATTACTAAAAGTCCTGGTATCTTCACTTCAGCCTTGATCGCCTTAAGTAAATCCCCGCATATACTCTCTAAGGCCTTCCAAGGTAGGAATGAAGCCCCTATATGTTGAGTCATCGTACCGGGTTCCCTAAGGGTTACGGCAGTACCTCTAATCTTATCTAACAGGGTGGTCTTACCTACATCTACGTGACCTAATACTACTACTATTGGCGATCTAATCCTCTTCTCCATGACCTTCCTTCCCTGTTTAACCTGGATAGACTTTAGGAAGAGGGCCTCTTATATTTCTCGGTCCATTTAAGTTTAGCGGGATTTCTCCTAAGCTTAAGGGAGTTCTTCCTACATTTACTCGAGCAGAAGTAAAGTATGGTACCATCCTCCTTAACGTACATTATCCCTGTACCAGGCTTTATAGTCTTACCGCAGAAACTACACTTCAATAACTTAGGCATAGCGTTACCCTCGTCCCATCCGTAAAGCTTACGGAAAGATTTAAATCTATCTACATATATTTTAGGTCTTAGCATCGTAGGGTTAAAATGAGCGATGAAGTTGGGGAGTGAGGTATGTCTTCCGAGAAACCGTTTTACGTAAAATTTAACGTACCCAGCGAACTAGCTGAGAAGGCCTACGAAGCTTTAAGGAGGGCTAGGGAGACGGGGGGTAAGATAAAGAAAGGAACTAATGAAACTACTAAGGCTGTAGAGAGGGGATTAGCTAAGTTAGTCCTAATAGCGGAGGATGTAGATCCCCCGGAGATAGTGGCTCACTTACCTTTACTTTGCGACGAGAAGAAAATACCTTACGTTTACGTACCATCTAAAAAGAAGTTAGGAGAGGCAGCTGGCATAGAAGTAGCCGCTGCCTCCGCTTGCATAGTAGAGGAAGGAGGGGCTAAGGATTTAATAGATGAAATAGTAAAACAACTATCTGAAATAAGGGTTAAGGCTAGTGCTAGTAAATGAGTATCGTACCCTTAAGTTTATATACGGTTTTAATACATATACGCGATGAGTATGTCTGAGACCGAATACAAGGAGTTCGGGGATGCTACCCCGGCAGTAGTAGTACAAATAATAGGTAGGACTGGGGTCTGCGGGGAGGTAACCCAGGTAAGGTGTAAAGTATTAGCAGGTAGGGATAAGGGTAGGGTGCTTACTAGGAATGTCAAAGGGCCGGTAAGGCTAGGAGATATATTAATGTTAAGGGAGACTGAGAGGGAGGCTAGGAGGATATCGGCTAAATAAGTATGTGGAGGACATCTAGCCACATATAAGGGACTACTTTTACTCTACTCTATCCGTAAACCTCTAAGACCTTCCCTCCTTTTTTACTTTGGGTGTAATTTATTGAAAATTAGCTTAAAGACCCTACATAGTTGCTTAATGTGTAGGACGCTAAGGAAGGAGGAGGGATCGAACCCAGTACTAGATGTCTTAAGGGAAGTAGGTTTGAGTGAGGAATTCGGGAATTTAACGTATAACGATTTAAATAAATTAATACGTTCGCGGATAGATGTAACTAAATTACTTAACTTACTGGCTGTTAAAATTAAGAGAATTTACTGGAAAGAGGAGAAGTCAAGGGAACTAGTACCTTTAAGTAAGGATTTCTACGTCTCGGTGAGAGTTATGTTAAACGGAATTACCTCGGAAGAAGTTAAACGTTCATTAGAGTTTAAAGAGCTTATGGAAGTAATAATAGATTTAATAAGGTTAAGATTGCAGAAGATAGTAGGCATTTCGTTATCTTCCAGGAGTAAGGAGCACTTAGAGCGTATGAGCCTGGAGGAAGGAGTCCTGTACTTAACTCTCTCTTCGTTAATTAATCGCTGGGAGGAGGAGTTAGTAAGTAGCTTAGAGGGATGTAGTTAATGGAAGAGGAAATAATAGTAGAGAAGGTAGATTATAAGGCCAAATTCGTCGATTTCTTCAAGGGTTTTAAGGACGTAAATGGGAGATATAAATATAGGGAAAGAATTAGGGAAATGGCTGCTAATAAGGAGATATCCCTAGTAGTGGATTTCGATGACTTAATAAGTTACGATGGAGAGCTTTCGAAATTAGTTATAGAAAGACCTACTGAGATGATAAAGGAGGCCTCGGAGGCTTTAATGGAGGTCTTAAAGGTAGAGCACTCTTATTATGCTAGTCAAGTAGATAGGCTAACCGTTAGGTTTAGAGGGTTACCTGAAACCCAAGTAGTTTCATTAAGGGGTTTAAGATCGGAACACATCGGTAAGTTAATTACGGTTGAAGGTATAGTAACTAGGATAACTCCGGTAAAGCATCTAATGGTCGAAGCAGCCTTTAAGGACCACGCTACTGGAGAAGTTATAAAGGTTAAACAGGAGGGCGATAAGTTCAGACCTTTAAGTTCTCAAGTACTCCTAGAGGATAATACCAAGAAAAGGGAATTGGAGTTAGTTCCGGAGGAGAGTAAGTTCATAGATTGGCAAAAAGTAGTTATTCAAGAGAGGCCAGAGGAGCTCCCGCCGGGCCAGTTACCTAGGTCGATAGAAGTCATATTGAAGGACGATTTAGTGGATAAATTAAGGCCGGGAGATAGGGCGGTAGTTACCGGTATCTTAAGGGTAATTGAGGAGAAAGGCCTTAAGAGGAATAGGCCCCCTATTTTCAAAACTTACATAGATGCTAACTACGTCGAAACCCCTAAGAAAGATGTATTGGAAATAGAGATAAGCGAGGAGGACGAAAGGAGAATACTGGAGCTATCTCAGGATAAAGATATAAAGACGAAGATCATAAGATCTATAGCTCCATCAATTTACGGTTATGAGAAGATTAAAGAAGCGATCGCTTGCTTACTTTTCGGTGGGGTACCTAAGGTCTTCCCTGATGGGGTTAGGGTAAGAGGAGATATTCATATACTGCTAGTAGGCGATCCAGGTACCGCTAAATCCCAGTTATTGAAGTACGTAGCTTCCATATCCCCTAGAGGGGTTTTCACTACGGGTAAGGGTTCGACGGCAGCTGGCCTTACAGCAGCGGTAGTAAGGGAGAAGAGTAGCGGAGAGTTCTTCCTAGAAGCGGGTGCGTTGGTATTAGCGGATGGGGGAGTAGCCTGCATAGATGAATTCGATAAAATGGACCCTAGGGATAGGGTAAGTATTCACGAAGCTATGGAACAGCAAAGTTATCATAAGGATTTCGAACTAATACTAGCCGATGGTAGGAAGGTAAGGATAGGGGAGTTCGTAGACAGGTTAATTAGGGAACGCAGGGGGGAAGTTATCAAAGGTAGGGATACGGAGGTTCTAAAGGTAAACGATATTTACCTGTTAGCTTACGATCCTTTAAAGAAGGATGTAATTATAGCTAAGGCGGATAGGGTAAGCAGACATAAAGCACCTAGCCGCTTCATTAAGCTTTACTTTAGTAATGGGAGGAGCATAACCGTTACCCCGGAGCATCCGATAGTAATATGGGACGGTAATGGCTTTGCTACTGTAAGGGCGGAGGAAGTTAAGCCCGGTACCCTGGTACCTGGAGTTCTGAAGTACAAGTTCCTAAGCGGCCAGAAGGTACCTGAACCCCTTAACCTCTTCCTTAAGAGGGCTTTCTCGCTTAAAGGAAATAGCGAACTCGAAGTTAAGGCATCCCTCCCCTCCTTGAAGGATAACTACGTAGAAACTTCCTCTAGGGCGGAAGCTGAGGGTTTACAGGACGCCCTCTTAGCTTTAGGCATACCTTCACGTATAATAACCAAAGGGGGTGATTATCTAGTGATACTCGAGGAACCGGAGAGAAACTCTAGGGGCAACCTTAAGTTATTAAAGGTAGAGAAGGTAGAGGAACTCAGTAATAATGATTCGGAGTGGGTTTACGATGTAACAGTCGAACCGTACCACCTCTTCGTATCCCACGGCTTAGTACTCCATAATACTATTAGCATAGCTAAGGCAGGTATCGTAGCTACGCTTAACACTAGGACGTCCATATTAGCTGCAGCCAATCCAGCGTTCGGCAGGTATATGTTCCAAAGGACCATAGCGGAGAACATAGACTTACCGGTAACTATATTGTCTAGATTTGATTTAATATTCGTAATAACGGATGAACCGCAATCCGATAGGGATCTAGAATTAGCTCAACATGTAGTGGAATTACACAGTAAAGCCCTTAATGAGCGTTATGAAGATATAATACCGCCGGAATTACTTAAAAAGTACATAGCTTACGCTAGGAAGTACATTAAGCCTAAGCTTTCAGAGGAAGCTAAGAGGAGGATAGTAGAATTTTACGTGGAAATGAGGAGGAAGAGTGAGAACCCGGAGTCCCCAATAGCTATTACGCCTAGGCAACTGGAAGCTTTAATAAGGTTAGCGGAAGCCCAAGCTAGGATGAAATTAAAGGATATAGTTACTATAGAGGACGTAGAAGCCGCTATAGACTTAATGTTATACTTCCTCCGTAGTGTAGGATTGGATACTAAAACTAAAGCTATAGACATAGATATAGTAATGACCGGGAAGCCTAAATCCCAAAGGGAGAAATTCGCTAAGCTAATGGAATTGATAAAAGCCCTAGAGGAAGAGAGTAAGGGTAAGGGGGTGAAAATAGAGGAATTAATCAAGAAGGGGGAAAAGGAAGGGTTAGAAAGGGCCTTTATAGAGAACGCCTTAAGGCATTTGAAAAATGAAGGGGAAATTTATGAGCCTAGACCAGGTTACATAAAGAGAACGTAGGGGGAGGGAGCATTAAGGTAAGCGAATTGCCGCTATCGGAAAAGGTAAAGGAATGCTTATCGGAGAGGGGTATAAATGAACTTTACCCGCCTCAAGAGGAAGCTATAAGGAAAGGAGTACTGAAGGGTAAGAACCTCGTAGTTAGCTCTCCTACAGCATCGGGTAAGACCTTAATAGCTGAATTAGCTATCTTGAAGAAGTTAACGGAAGGGGGAGGTAAAGCCCTATACTTGACCCCGTTAAGGGCCCTAGCTTCCGAAAAGTATTCCGAGTTAAATTATTACTCGAAATTAGGGCTTAAGGTAGCGTTAACTACCGGCGATTACGATAGTTCCGACCCATGGCTTTCGGATTACGACATAATTATTACCACTAATGAAAAGGCTGATAGCCTATTGAGGCATAAAGTGAGATGGATAAAGGAGGTAAAGGTAGTAGTAGCGGATGAAGTACATTTAGTTAATGAACCCAAAAGAGGTCCTACTCTCGAAATGGTATTAGCTAAATTACTTCACTACTTAGGTGATTTACAGATAATAGCTTTAAGCGCTACTATAAGGAACGCCGAGGAAATAGCGCGTTGGCTTAACGCCGAGCTGGTAATTAGCGAATGGCGTCCGGTACCGTTGAAGGAGGGAGTTCTTTACGGCGATAGGATATATTATGGCGACGGTAGGGTAGGTACAGGCGCCTCACTATCGGAGTTAATTAATGAAAGTATAAGGGAAGGAGGGCAGGTATTAGTATTCGCCGGTACTAGACATAGAGCGGTAAGGTTAGCTAATAAGCTTTCCGAGAGCGTAAGGAGGGTATTGGGAAGCGAGGAAAGGGAGCTTTTAGTAGATTTAGCTAGGAAATTACTCAAGGCCGAGAGGAATAGCGTAGTTGAACAATTAGCTAAATGCGTAAGGTACGGCGTAGCTTTTCATCACGCTGGATTAACCTATAGGGTTAGGAATGAAATAGAGGAGGGCTTCAGGGGTAATTTATTAAAGGTAATAGTAGCGACGCCTACCTTAGCTGCCGGGGTTAATTTACCAGCTAGGAAGGTAGTAATTTACGATTATAGGAGGTATGATCGAGAACTTGGAATTTATGAAGATATACCTGTTATGGAATACAAACAGATGTGTTTACCTTATAGCGAAAGAATCCTGTTAGCTAACGGTAAAGAACTAGAAATAGGGCGTTTAGTAGAGGAAATATTAGATCGTCGCTTATTAACCTTTAACTTAGATAAAGGTCATTTAGAAGCTAGCCCTATAGTGGCTTACTTTAAGTCGAAGGTCGATAAAATTTATGTAATATCGTTAGACGATGGAAGGGAAATTAGATTAACCGGTAACCATAGAGTATTAAGGTTTAATAAAGGAGGTTACGAATGGATTGAAGCTAAGAGGTTAGCTAAGGGAGATGAAGTAGTAACTTTAACCGATGGTTCGTTAGAGAAGCACAGAGTGGGGTCGTTAGAGGTAGAGGAAGGATCGAAGGAGATAACGGTATACAACTTAAGCTTACTTTACAATAATAACTACTTCGTTAACGGCTTACTCGTACATAATTGCGGTAGGGCCGGTAGGCCTAGATACGATAAGATCGGGGAAGCTCTATTGGTAGCTAGGAGGGAGGAGGAAGTAACTAAACTACTTGAACAGTACGTTAAATCGCCACCAGAGCCGGTTATGTCTAAACTAGCCTCCGAACCGTCCTTAAGATCTCATATATTAGCCTTAATAGCTACTGAAGGCCCTTTAACCCCCGAGGAAATAAACGCCTTTATATCTAAGACGTTTTACGCTACCCAGTACCCTTTAGGAGCTATAAAGGTTAACGTAAGTAGGGTAATTAACTTCCTTAAGGGCAATTCGTTCATATATTACGATGAAGGAGAGCTGGATGCTACCTATTTAGGTAAGAGAGTTTCCGAACTTTATATAGATCCCCTAACAGCGGTAACCTTCATCAGAGGACTGAAGTCCAAGCTTAAGGTATCCGAATTGGGCTACCTTCACTTAATATCCTTAGCGCCCGAAATACCTCCGCTTTACTTAAGAAGGGGGGAAGTGGAGGAGGTGGAAAGGGAATTAAATAAGTATATGAACGTATTACTAGTACCTCCTCCGGAGGATCCTTACGAATACGAGATTTACCTAGCTAAATTTAAAGTAGCTTTATTACTAAGGGATTGGGTAGAGGAAGCCCCTGAGGATTCGATAATAAGGAAGTACGATGTAGGGCCGGGGGACTTATACTCTATAGTTCAAGTTTCGGAATGGTTACTTTACTCGGCTTATGAGATAAGTAAGGTATTAGGGCTATATGAGCACTTAATTCCATTATTGAGGTTAAGGGAGAGGGTAAAGGAAGGAGTTAAGGAGGAATTATTGGAATTAACTAGGATAAAGGGAATAGGTAGAGTAAGGGCTAGGGTGCTCTACAACCACGGCTATAAAAACCTAGAGGACTTAAGGAGGGCTAACGTTAAAGTATTGGCCTCCCTTCCTACTATAGGTTCAGAATTGGCTAGAAGGATTAAGGAGTACGCGGAGAAAGGTGAAGGAGAGTTAATTGTAAAAAGTAAGGAGGAAACTACGCTTGATGATTATTTTTAACCTAGGGTAGCTTGGGGAGAGTAAGTTAAGAAGGGATAATCTTTTAAACAACCTTAGATGAATATGCTTAGGGACTTAGAGTAGTAAGGTGATCCCGTGCCTGAGGAGTTTAAACCGATAGTAAGGATAGCGGGAGTTGACTTAAAGGGTGATAAGAGGTTAGCTTACGCTTTAGCTAGGCTTAAGGGGATAGGTGTAAATACGGCTATAGGATTAGCTAGGAAGTTAGGGTTAGATCCCTTCATTAAGTTAGGATCATTAAGTGAAAGTGACATAAAGAAGGTAGATAGTGCGGTAGGGGAGCTACACAAACTAGGATTTCCTGGCTGGTTCCTAAATAGGCCTAGGGATCCTGAAACGGGTAAGGACTTACATTTAATAGGTTCCGAGTTAATACTTAAAGTTAAGGGAGATATAGAGTTAATGAAAAAGATAAAGTGTTGGAAAGGTACAAGGCATGCTTTAGGGCTGAAGGTAAGGGGTCAAAGGACTAGGACTACCGGTAGGACGGGCGTAACCGTAGGAGTAACTAAAGGGGCTAAGAAGGGTTAAAGGTGATAAGCTTTGGGCGATCCTAAGAGGTGTAGGCGTAAATGGGAAGGCCCTAGACATCCGTGGAGAAAGGACGTATTGCTTCAGGAGCTCGAATTAGTAGGTAAATATGGATTAAGAAATAAAAGGGAACTCTGGATAGCCAAGACCATATTGAGGAAAATAAGGGCTCACGCTAGGAAGTTATTGAGCTTACCTAGCGATTTAAGGCAAGAACAGGAGAAAGTATTAATTAGGAGGTTATATCTCATGGGTATACTACCCAGCCAGGATGCAGTATTAGATGACGTCTTAAGCTTAACCGTAGAGGATATACTGAAAAGGAGGTTGCAGACCATAGTTTACTCTAAGGGTATGGCTAAGTCCGTATACCACGCTAGGCAGTTAATAACTCACGGCCATATAGCTATAGATGGTAAGAGGGTTACGAGCCCGGGTCATTTAGTAACTAGGGGGGAGGAATCTAAGATAAGTTTTTATCAGGGCTCGCCTTACGCTAAAATAGGCGTTAAGTCTAAGTGAGGAGGCCTAGAAAATGGGCGAGAAGAAAGGTAGGTGGGGTATAGCGCATATATACGCTAGTTATAATAATACGTTAATATTGATAACCGATCTAACTGGATCGGAGACTATAGCTAAGGCTAGCGGAGGTATGGTAGTTAAGGCTGATAGGGATAAGCCAAGCCCCTGGGCGGCTATGCAAGCCGCTATGAAGGCAGCTCAGGAGGCTTTAGCTAAGGGTATTGTAGGGGTTCATGTAAAGGTTAGGGCTCCCGGAGGTTATGGCCCTAAGACCCCGGGGCCTGGGGCGGGGCCCGCTATAAGGGCTTTAGTAAGGGCGGGATTAATGGTAGATAGGATAGAGGACGTAACTCCGATACCTAGCGATACCATAAGGAAACCGGGAGGGAGGAGGGGAAGGAGGGTATAGCGCCCTTCTATCTCCTCAATTTTAGCCCTCTTTGTTCCATCCATGACACTATCCTAGGGGATAGTACTAAAGGTTTCTTCCTGAGATCGGATAACTTACTTGAACCCGTTAGGAACATAGCTATCTTTAACTCCAGTATGTACCTATTTATTAATTCCCTTAACCCCTCCCTCCCATCCTTCATTAAGGCCCTTATAACAGGTAACCCTATACCCACCATATCGGCCCCTAAAGCTATGGCTTTAGCTATATCTAAACCGCTCCTTATCCCTCCCGTCGCTACTAAAGGTAAGGTAGGGGTTACTGTCCTTACCTCTATTATCGATATCGCAGTGGGTATACCCCAATTGGAGAAAGTAAAGCCCATGACTTCGTAAAGCTTCTTACCTCTCTCTTTAGCTCTTAATCCCTCTATTATAGCGAAGTTGGTACCTCCTAAACCTCCTACGTCTATAGCTGCTACGCCTGCCTTAACTAGGCTCTCCGCTACTTCCTTGGAGATTCCAGCTCCTGTTTCCTTAGCTATTACGGGAACCGGTAGGTAACCTGAATATTCCTTTATTTTATTTAAAATACCCTTATACTTCGGCTCACCTTCTACTTGAAGGCACTCCTGTAATGGATTTAAATGTATGGCTAACGCGTCGGCTCTAACCATGTCTATCGCTTTAACGAGCTCCTCGCGGCCGTAACCCAATCCTAATTGACTAGCGCCTATGTTAGCTATTATAAAGGCATTAGGGGCTTTTTCCCTAGCTATGGAATAAGTACGTTTAAGTTCCTCCCTCTCTATTGCAGCCCTCTGGCTACCTACCCCCATCCCCAATCCTAATTCTTCTACTACCTCCGCTATAGCTCCGTTTATCTTCTCAGCTAAAGGGAATCCGCCAGTCATAGCGGTAATTATTATGGGCGCTGAGAATTCGTGACCTAAGAATTCCGTCGCAGTATCTACCTCGTCTAAATTCACTTCGGGTAACGCTTCGTGGATTAGGTAAACTTCTTCAAATAAAGGAGAACCGCTTTCCACACAATCTCCCTTAAGGCAAATCCTTACGTGTTCCTCCTTCCTCGCCTCTACATTCATCCTCCTTACTTACCCCTTCTTAAAGGCTATACTCGCGTAACCTACTACTGAAGAGTAATCTCCCGTAACGTCCCCTGAAGTAGCGTATTTAAGTAATTTTGCTTCAATCCCTCCTACCTCCCCTAACGCATATAGTAGGGTCATAACGGGGCCATAACCGCACATAGTTATATCCTCTTCTATCACTCTATTATAAAGCTCCTTAGGCTCCATCTTAAGGATTGCTTCTATAGCCCTTTTGTCCTTCCTCTTAGCTACCTCGTAATATTCATAGTGGCTGAAATCGGTACTAGCTATTATTACGAAATTTAACCCTTCGAGTACCTTTATTAAAGCCTTACCTAATTCCATGCCGGCCTCCGGGGTCTGTAGATACATGGTTATGGGGAGTATGGAGAAGTTATCACCGTAAATATATTGGAGGAAAGGTAATTGCACCTCTATCGAATGCTCTAAGAGGTGAGCTTCTTCATCTTCCTCTACAATGCTAGATTCCTTTACTAGCTTACCAACTAGTTCGTTAGCTACCTTTACCTCCCCTAGGGGGGTTCTCCAAACGCCCTCCGGATATACTGCTATAGGCGCACCTACTCCGTGATGGTTAGGTCCCAGTATAACCGCTACGTCTATACATCCGTCCTCGGCTAGGGCGCTGTAACCGTGCGCAGCTATAGGTCCGGAGTAGAGGTAACCAGCATGGGGGGATATTAAGCCGAGTAAGTTCCTCTTTCCTAATTTGTTTACTACCGGTATTTTAGCGGGACCTAAGCTATGCTTGAAGCACCACTCTATCCTAGATCTTAGAGAAGCGGGTTCGGCTTCATAGAAAGTACCGGCTACTGAGGGCTCCCTTACCCTAGCCATGACCTAATTTCCACCTACTTCTCCAAAGTTACTGCCTTTGTTTCGAAAGCGTCTGGTCCCTCGGGTAGGTCCTTATCCTGGGGTAGTTCCCCTCTCTCCCTTAATACCTGCCTAGCTAGCAACCAGTATATTAATGCCAAGGACTTCCTACCCTTGTTATTCGCTGGTATAGCTAAATCTACGTAACTACATATGCTGTCCGTATCGCATAAAGCGACTACCGGTATTCCTACTTCCCCCGCTTCAGTTAGCGC
>NJEH01000048.1 GCA_002254595.1 Thermofilum sp. ex4484_15 | reverse complement strand
TGAACGTCCTCATTAGGGTACTGGGTAATATCAAGAGAGGCTATGAGTGCGGCGTAATACATGGCGATCTCAGCGAATACAATATAATAATTAAACCGGAGATTGAGGAGTTAAAGATAATAGATTGGCCCCAATGGGTACCTAAGGGGCATCCCGAAGCTGTTAACCTCCTGAGGAGGGATATAGCTAACGTCATTAATTTCTTTAGAAGGAAATATAGAGTTAAATTCAGTGAGGAACGAGCCCTCGAGCTGGTATTAGGGGGAATTTAGATCTTAACCTCCTTTAAAGCCTCTAAGGCTAGTTCACCGGCCCTCCTTATTACCTCCTTTAGTTCTTCAGCCGTAGCTAGTTCCTTTTCTTCTTCGCGTACTAGGCTATCGCTAACTATAAGTAGCGCACCGGTCTTAACCCTCCTCATCCAACCCAAAGCGAAAAGAGCCGCACACTCCATCTCTACGGCTATTATGCCTATTTTACTCCACTTCCTAACGAAGTCCGGATCCTCGGCGTAAAAAGCGTCGCTACTAACTACAGGGCCTAACGCATACTTTACACCGTATCGCTTACAGACGTTAATTAAAGCTGTAGTTACTTCGGGATGGGGAGCTGTAGGCATACAAGCACCGGGTAAGTAAGCGCTTACAGCACTACCTCCGCCTAAGTAAGCAGCCCCGCTAGCTACGATGAGATCCCCCTTCCTTAATTCCCGTACTAACGCTCCACATGTCCCTAAGCGTATCACTACCCTAGCTCCTAGCATTATTAACTCTTCAAGTACTATGGTTGCTGAAGGCGCTCCTATCCCATGAGTAGCTATCGTAATTTCCTCCCCTTTGTAGTTCCCGGTGTATGTTATGAAGCCCCTATTCTCATTAACTATCTTAGCTCTTTCCAGTAGAGTAGCTAATTGATTAACACGAGCTGGATCCCCAGCTACTATAACCTTGGCCGCTATTTCCTCCGGTTTAGCTCTAATATGGAAAGGAGGGCCTTTCATTATCGTTCACCTAAGGATTACAACTTCCATCTTAATTTAAAACTTAGCGGAACTACAAATTTAGAGTCACCTTGATAAGATGAGCTATAATATACAGGAATAGAGGTTAAACAGTTAAATGATGACTAAATGTAAACTGTGCGGTAAGGAAGATCGCTTAATTTCCTCGATATTGAGGATATGCTTAGATTGTTTAAGGAAGGGTGTAAACGGATGGGAGAGGGAGGTAAGTAGGGCGCACAAAATTAGTAAAACTAAATGGGGATTACCTTTTCAACCACCTAAAGCACCGAATGGTGTTGTTTGCCCCCTATGTTCTAATAAATGTTCCATAGGTAATAATGGTAAGGGGTTTTGCGGGCTACTAACCAATAGAAATGGCAAGTTATCCTACTTAATCCGCTTAAGAGGTTACGCTGTAGCGGAATGGTATTATGATCCCATACCTACCAATTGTGTAGCTAGTTGGTTCTGCCCAGCTACTACTGGTGCAGGTTACCCTAAGTACGCTTTAAGTAAGGAGGGGGAGCGTGGCTATTATAATTTAGCAGTATTTTACGGAGCATGCAATTTAGATTGCCTTTACTGTCAGAATTGGCATTATAGAAGATTAACTGCAGAACTAAATCCTTTAGTAAGCACCGAGGAATTGGTTAAGGCAGCGCTTAACGAAAAGGTGACCTGCATATGCTTCTTCGGAGGAGATCCCACTCCCCAGTTACCTCACGCATTAGCCGTAGCGAAGGAATCTTTAAGGAAGCGTAAGGGCAAGATACTAAGGATATGTTGGGAGACTAACGGCTTAATGTCTAGGGACTTATTAAACGAGGTAATTAAAGTATCCCTATCTAGCGGAGGGATAATAAAGGTGGACGTGAAGGCTTGGAACCCCAGGGTCTATAAGGCATTAACGGGCGCGGATGGTAAGGCAGTATGGGAGAACTTAAAGTTCATAGCTAAATTCTTGAAGTTCAGGGAGGAAGTTCCCTTACTAGCCGTAAGTACCTTACTAGTACCGGGTTACGTAGACGTATTGGAGGTAAGAATGATCGCGCGGTTCATAGCTTCCTTAGATCCCTCCATACCCTACACGCTATTAGCGTTCCATCCTGATTATTTAATGGACGACTTACCCCCTACCAGCCTAAAACATGCTAGTGAAGCACTTAAAGTGGCGAAGGAAGAAGGGTTAACGAACGTAAGGATAAGTAACGTTTGGCTATTAGGCCCTTACTATTGATTTCATTAATTTAAATTATAGGAGGTACTGAGGACTTAGCTCCGCAAGCCCCGCATACTATGAAGTATATCCTCCTCTCCTTCACTAAGAACGTATCAGGGCGTCCACAAATAGGGCACACGACGTACCTCCTGTAATACCTCTCTATTAATTTATCTATAGTAGATTTAGGTATTTCACCTTGTATTATTGCGCTACTACCCTCTATCGTACCGGGCGCTGCTAGTTCCCTTAAGATGAACCTCAGTACGTGTCGAGGAGGCCTATTTAGCTTATCGCAGATCTGTTTGAAGTTGTGTATGAACGTCCTCTTACCGCTAATTACTACCTCAGCCTTAGGTACTTCAAATCTCTCCCTAACAGCTTCGGGTTTCTTAGGCAATCTCCCTAAGGCCCTCTCCAAGAGTTCCGCGTAGCTATAAAACTCCCTCATGGATTTCACCGCTAAACATTTAAGCCCACACTTAATTAAATATTTCCGCTAGGTGAAGCGATGTGGAATACTGCCCTAACTGCGGTTCCATACTCGTCCCAACTAATACGGGTAATAAAGTAGTGTTAAAATGCCCTAGGTGCAGTTACATTAAGGAAGTAGGGGAGGAGGAACGTAGAAAGTATATAGTAAAGGAGAGTATTAAGCATGACCCTAAAGAGAGAACGGTAGTTATGGAGAACGAGATTAAAACGCTACCTAAGGTGAAGGCATTATGTCCAAAATGCGGTAACAATGAAGCGTATTATTGGGAAATTCAAACTAGGAGCGCGGATGAACCAGCTACTAGGTTCTTCAAATGCGTAAAGTGCGGTTATACGTGGAGGGAGTACGAGTAGGAAGTTGTTACTTGTACCTAGTTACCGGTTCCTTAACGAGCACTATTATAAGTAAGAAACCTAATGTAACGGCTAAGGTGGAAGCTAAAAAGGGAGAAGTAGGGGAGCACTTTTCGTAAAGGTAACCCCCTACTACGTCCCCTAAGGCCATAGCTATGTACGTCAGTAGGTTCTCCAATCCCATTATCTTCCCCCTATATTCCTTCGGTACTAGATCGGCCCTTAGCGAATTATAGGAGACACTTACCCCGGCAAGCGCTACTCCTAGCATCGAATAACCTATGGCCGCCCCTAGGTTACCACCCTTGATAAATAACAGAATACATACTGGTACTAGGAGGCCTGTAATAGAGAGTACTAGTTTCCTCTTCACCATATCGGTTAACTTACCTAATGGTATTAGTGAGACTATACTGGCTAATTTATTCCAGCAAGTTATCATCCCCCAAGTCAATTCCCCCATACCTAATACCTCCTTAGCGTAAACTACGAAATACAGGTAGAGCGGGGAATAGGCGAAATTAATTATAATTGAAGCAATTATTAAATACATCGCTACTCGGGGAATATACCTTAACGCCTTAAAGGCCTCCAGCATATCTCCTATTACTTCCCTTACCCTAATCCCCTTCTTACCGGTTCGCTTAGCTTTAACTATGATGGTTTCCTTTAACTTGCACCTAATTAAGGCAGCTACGGCGAACCCTAGTGCAGTGGAGAAGTAGATAAGCCTCATCCCCTTCATCAGTCCTAACTTACTACATATAAGTCCGGCTACTATAGGGGAGGGTACGGCTATGGAGTTCACTATTAACATTATTAACGAATATCCCATACCCCTTTTCTCCGGTGGTATTGAATCGGCTATTATAGCTTCTAAAGCGGGCCTATGCAGGGATGCTATTTCTGAGGCCATAACGGCTATTAAAATAGCTCTCCAATCCGGCGCCAAAGCGTAAGCTAAATAAATGAAGGAGAGAGTAAAAGTCATGTAAATTATTACCTTCCTCCTACCGTAACTATCGGCTATGTAACCTCCTAGGAACTGAAAAGGGGAGTAAACGAGCGAAGCTAAGGAATCCATTAATCCTAACAGTAAGGGAGTAGCCCCTAAACCTAATACGTAAAGTGAGTAATAAGTCTCCGGCATGCTCTTAACGAAGCTTATAACTAAGGAACTTAACATCAGTATAGCTACGTTACCCTTAATGAAACCTAATTCTTTCTCTAACTTAGCTACGAGCTCCTTAATTACACTCATTCCTATTAAATTAAAGTCTTAATTAAGTTAAGCATTTTCTTAGTTACTTTTGAGTTAACAAAAGTAATTATAGTAATTTCTAAGCATATAAATATAGTAAATACAATAAAGTAGTTGGGACTTAGAATTAAGAAATAAAGTAGTCCTTACTTTTCAACGCTACCTTCAGGCTTCAACATGCTCCTCTCTAAGGATTCTATTTGGCTAAGTAAATGCTTCATTACTACTTCCCTACCGCATTTAACACAATAGTACTTGCCCCCTATTTTAGCTAGTACTTCCTTACTACCGCATTTACAACACCTTATTTCACTCTCAACTACCATTCTATCATCCTCTTTAATTCTAAACCCCTCCTCAGTACGGTTACTTCCACATAAGGAGCGATAGTAGAACTCCTAATTTTCTCTCCCAATACCTTTTCTACCTGAAATACCCCTGCTTCATTCTCCATATCAACTACTATCCTTATAGGCCTTTCTACGCCTTCCTCCACTAGTACCTTTTTTATAGCTAAAGCCGATAAGGAGTGTATATCTACTTTCCCCCTCTTAAACGGTATCCTAGCCCTTCCCTCTGCCATATCCGTACCATCGGCTACTTTAACTACACCAGCTTCTAAGCTTAAGGGCATGATGCTTTCGTCATGCGAAAATATACAATGCAATATTTCCTGTTTAATTGTTACTATTTTAATTATGTTATCGTAAATTTTAGGTAATATCCTCCTTAGTATTCGATCAGCTATTAAGCATCCATGTAAGTTATGCATGACCCTATGTACGGAATTACCTATATCATGTAGATAAGCCCCCATGAGGATAATTAATCTAGCATCAGTTAAATCGCCTATTCTATTCTTTACGGACGAGAACTCTACTCCTCTTTTAGATAATATATCAGCCATTAGTAAGGCGGAACCTGAGACTATCCTAGAATGTACTACTCCGTGGTCGTTATAACCCAATCTCTCCACAGCCATTACGTTAGCCATTCTTAAATAATTCTGTACTTCTAGATCCCTTTCTAATAACGAAAGGGCTTCAGCTAATATTTCGTTACTCTTAACCTCCTCATAAACTAAGCGAGGTGAGATTGTAGGCATTACGCTACTTAATGCCCTCCCTTAGCCCTTTTAGCTTCATGTCTCTTCTTTAACTTCCTCTCCTTAGCCTTCCTCTTCCACTTATACCTATGTGTTTCCCTTAACTTAACGCTTAATAATCCCCTACACTTCCTACCTGCCTTAGTTAACCCCTTGAAAACCCTCCTCCTCTGAGGTTTAACTTTAGCTTCCTTAGCCTTAGTAGGTTTAGGAGGTACTATCTCACCCCTCTTAACCTTCTCCAACCATTCGGAGAGAGCCTTAATATTCTCCTCGTAAACGCTCTCCCTACGTTCGTCTACATAGATTCCTAATTTCCTAGCCTCCTCCACGGTTAACCCCACTTTCTGTAGTTCCCCTATGGAGTAACCCTTACCTACCTTGTACTTTTTGGACGGTACTCCCGCCTCCCTTTTCAAAACCGGTACCTTTACTATAGGTTTAGGAGGAGATATTACCGGCGCCTCCACCCTCCATCCCCTCTACTAGGTTTAAGGAGCCCATATAAGGTTTTCCCATTAAAGGAAACTAAGTTATTACGCCGTAACCTATTAACCTCCATCTGCCCATGATTTGCCTACTTATAGCTACCCTAGCTCCTTCCTCTGCGCAGACAGGTATCTTTAACTTTAAAGTAACCCTCTCCCCCCTAAGTTCTACTACCTCTCCTAAAGTAGTAGCCGTCCCTATATTAAGCGCTAAACGCTCTTTTAACCTAAGTGGTTCCACTTTCTTCATTTCCCTTAAGCCTACTACTCGCTCCATTAAGTTTACTTCTACGGATAACTCCTCCCATACTGGAGGTAGCTGGCCTGGCCTTCCTACTACGTTACCCCTTAAAGCATCCCCCTTAGTTAAACTTGGATCCAGTAACGTACCTACACCTATTAACCCACCAGGGTAAGCCTCCTTTAAGGGAGTATCCCCGGATTTAAGGCTAGTTATCGTCGTGAATAATGGTATATACTCGACCTTTCCCCTGCTTTCTACCCTTATGCCAGGCCTTATCTCTACCTCATCCCCTACCCTGAATTTACCTTGGACTATAGTACCTCCTATGACACCTCCCTCTAGCTTCTCTATAGGGGTCCCTGGCTTATTTACGTCAAAGGACCTAGCTATATACATCCTCGGGGGTTTCGAAGGATCCCTCTGCGGATTAGGTAGGAACTTCTCTATAGCCTCTATCACTACGTCTAAATTCACCTTATGTAGAGCTGAAACCGGTATTATCGGGCTTCCCTCGGCCCAAGTACCTTTTAAGAAATTAACTATCTCCTCACGGTTCTTAAGCACCCTATCTTTAGTAACTATATCTAT
>NJEH01000047.1 GCA_002254595.1 Thermofilum sp. ex4484_15 | reverse complement strand
GGCTAAAGGAGGGCTGGTAACGTACATAGGGCTAGCTATACTTATGAAGGCCATCATTAAAGCCTCGTGGGCCATACTTAAAGCCCATAACCTTAAGTAAGATATGGTGTGACTTAACGATTCTAAGGCCGTTTCAAATACGCAGATGAAACTCTCAAGTAACCCTTCCCCCGCTCTAGGGTAAAGCTTGCTCCCTATTACTATAATTATTAAAGGAGAAGTTAACGCCATTAACACATAAGGATTGGAATATATTGAAAATAAGTTCAACTTCCAAGACGGATTAAAGAACTTATATACTATAGGGTAAGAGAACACGAAGTAAAAGATCAACCTAGGTAAGGATCTAAGGGCTAAATTACCGTAATCACCTGCCAGGTAATCGTTAAGTACTGCTAAGAGGAGACCTGTACCTATGTGAAAGGCCCCTACCGTAAGTGAAAATATCATCATGTAATTAGTTCCATATGGGTACTCTAACGGATGTACTAGGCCCGTTCCTAACCTCTCTGGGCCGAAGAAATTGCCATAAACGAAACCGAAAATTATAGAGAAAATAGACGAGAGGAGCAGTAGCTCGCTGTTACTCGATATTAAGTTAACTATACTATTTCCATTTTTAACTTTTTTACGTATATAAAACATTGAGAATAAGGAGAAAACTAAGAGTACTAACCCTTGCCCTACATCACCGAACATTATTCCAAAGAAAAGAGGGAAGGTTAACCAAGCTATTATAGCCGGGTTTATCTCGTTGTAATCAGGAAGGCCGTACGCGTTAATTAACTTCTGGATAGGGGATAATATCTTGGGAGGTTCTATAAGGGTAGGAGGCTTTTCTAAGGTCTCTATGGATTCTACTACAACTAAATCCCCAAACTCCCTCTCTACGTTTTTTAAGAATTCGTTTAGCTCTTCCCTAGGTATCCAACCGCTTATCGAGTAGAAGGAAGAAAAATAAGACCCTCCTAGTATTATTTCCACCCTAGCTTTAAGTAATTCTAAGGCCTCCTTAAGGGCTATTAGTTCCGGTCCGTACTCCTCTTTCAGTTTAGTTAGTTCTGCTTTAGCTCTAAAAGCCCTCCTAACCAATTTACCCTCTTCCTCCTCTAACCTCATTATGGCCTCCTCCAAACCGATCAGGGATAGGATCTTATAACCTATTTTGTTCCCCCTTACTACTTCAATTACCGTTTCATGTAGGAACTCAGGATATACTAGTAGATAAGTTCCCGTTCCCCTTTCTTCCTTTATCTTAATCGCTATTATCTTACCCTTACTAACCTCAAGTAGCTTATTTAATACGATGGATCCTTTACTAGGTTCTACCTCTAAGGCCATGGCTTTAAAAGCGTAAAGAGGAGCCGTTAGGCCTGCTTCATTAAATAACTCCCTTACCTCCCTTAGTAGACGTAATTCCTTTCGTATAGATTCTAACTTACGTTCCATCTCTCCACTAGCCTTCACATTCTCGAGGGCATTGTATACTTCGTCGTATATTTCCTCGATCCTCCTACATACCGAAGGTACGGCCTCCTCCAAGGAAGGAGGTAAATCTAGCTCCCTTCCCCTAATAGGAGGTCCTAGTAGTTCAATAATATGATTTAATTTTCCCTCAGCTTCTAAACAATCGTTAAGTAACTTAGTGTAATGGGAAGGCTTAATCCCTCCCTCTTGTTTAGTTACGTGCATTATAGATTTACCGGATAAGAACTCTAAGAATTGATTTAGGATCGATTTATGACACCAGATACTTATCTTAATTAATTCCTTAGCCCTGAGGAAGCTCACTAATGACACCTACTACTTCCTTTAACAATAGAGGCCTTAACTTCCTTTTAGCGTCCTCAAATACGTTCCTTAAGGTAGCTTCTACGTAGATTCTCCCATCGGGACTGTAAAGTACCGCTCCTAAGGGCCCGCGGGAAGCGGAGATTTTAACTTCACCCCCTACTATATCCCTAATTATCTTCATTAATTTCTCTTCCTCCTCTCCTTCCAGCAATAATTCCACCATACCTACCTCTCCTAATTCCCTTACCCCCCTAGAGATTAACTCCTTTAAGATACGGTATTTCAACTCGGGGTTCTCGCTTAGGGCCTTACGTATGACGTTCCAAGCTCTTGAAAAGACGCTTTCCATTATTTCAGTCTTTACGCGGGAAAATGATAACTTAGCCCTCCTTATGGCTTCGCTCTCTATCCTCCTTGCTTCCTCTAATCCGCTCCTCTCGGCTCTATCTATTAGCTCCCTAGCCTTCCTACTGGCTTCCATACGATATTTGAGTATTATCTGTTCGGCTTCGCTCTTAGCTAATGAAATTATCTCCTCAGCTTTCCTCCTTGCTTCCTCTAATGCGGCTTCTCTAATCCTCGAAATATCTCCTAACAATAGTTTCCGCATCTACATCACCTATATTTAAAATCTCCATTACTACCTTCTTGATTAGGTACGGCTCTCTCTTGCGTACATACTCCTTTAGCCTCTCGGCTCTCTCCAGATAATCGGACATTATGGACTTCGCTCTTCTCCTTGCTTCCTCTATGATTCTCTCCTTAACTCTCCTTGCCTCCTCTTCCGCATTCCTCAAGATAGCTAACCTCTCCTTTTCGGCGTTCTCCTTAGCTAATTTTAGAATCCTTTTAGCTTCCGCTCTAGCCTCTTCCTCCATCCTCCTAATTAGCTCGTCTATTTCTCTTAATTCTCTGAGTACTTCGCTCAATAAGTAGCACCTATATTTTAACTGATACCCATCTATATCCCCGGCTTACGCCTTTTTAAAGATTTCCTCCTTAAAGTAGTCTTAAGGTAGCTTATTGCGAAAAAACCCATGGAAAGACATATATTGATCCCTTACCTTAAAGTCTAGCAGTACCTCCCCTAGCCCGAGTTAGGGGAGGTAGCATTATTAAATAGGGATAAATTTATATGGGGAAGGTTAATTAAATCATGGCTTTGGGATTTATGGTGGGTTAATATGGGTAAATTCAATATATTTAAACATGAATTAGTACCTAAACATATATTACTTTCAAAGGATGAGGCTAGGAAATTATTAAGGAAATTAGGTTTAACACCTTATCAACTTCCGTGGATATTAGCTTCTGATCCTGCCGCTAGAGCCCTTGGGGCTAAACCTGGGGACGTAGTGTTGATAGTACGGAAGAGCCCTACAGCCGGGAGGTCTTTAGCCTTAAGATTAGTAATACCTGGCTAGGTGAGAAAATGGGTAATAGGGTTTTAAGCAATGAGGATAGATGGGTACTAGTGGAGGCATTCATTAAGGAGAAGGGATTAGTTAGGCAGCACCTAGATTCGTATAATGACTTCATAGAGAGAAGGTTACAGGAAATAGTTAATGAGCAGGGGATTATAGAGACTAGTATACCCGGCTTTTATGTAAGGTTAGGTAAGATAGAAGTAGGGGAACCGAAAGTTAGGGAGGCCGACGGATCTGAAACGGAAATATACCCTCAGGAAGCTAGATTAAGGAACTTAACCTACGCTGCCCCTATTTACCTTACCATGTCTTTAGTTGTAGACGACATAGAGCAGGAACCTGTTAGGGCTTACATAGGGCAGATGCCCATCATGGTTAAATCGTCTAAGTGCTACCTCTCTAAAATGAGAGAGGAAGACCTCATAGCCCATGGAGAGGAGCCTAAGGATCCAGGAGGTTATTTCATAATTAACGGATCGGAAAGGGTACTAGTCATTCAAGAGGACCTTGCGGTAAATAGGGTATTAGTGGATTACGGTAAAGCCGGTTCCTCAGTTACTCACGTAGCTAAGGTATTTTCAGCTACGACCGGTTACAGAGTTCCCGTAACCTTAGAGAGGAGAAAGGATGGATGCCTTTACGTATCCTTCCCCTCGGTATCCGGTAGGATACCCATAGCTATACTAATGAGGGCTTTAGGCCTCGAGACGGATAAGCAGATAATGGAGGCGGTTTCCGACGATGAAGATATCCAAAGAGAGTTCATGCCGTCCTTACAGCAGGCTTCCTCAGTAGCTACCGTAGAGGACGCTTTAGACTACATAGGATCTAGGGTCGTAATAGGTCAAGTTAGGGAGACCAGAATAGAGAGGGCTAAGAACGTCTTAGATAATTATTTCCTACCTCACTTAGGTTCTAGGCCTGAGGATAGGAAAGCTAAAGCTTATTTCCTAGGTCAGATGGCCGAAAAGCTACTAGAACTAGCTTTAGGTAGGAGGAAACCTGACGATAAAGATCATTACGCTAACAAGAGGCTTAAATTAGATGGGGATCTCTTAGCGCTGCTCTTTAGGTCGGCTTTTAAGCAGTTCGTAAGGGACGTAAGGTACCAATTGGAAAGGATAAGGAGTAGAAATAGGGAGGTAAACCTAATAACTTTAGTAAGGGCAGACATCATTACAAATAAACTAGTACATGCTATAGCTACGGGTAATTGGATAGGCGGAAGAACCGGTGTAAGCCAATTATTAGATAGGACGAATTACTTATCTACTTTAAGTCATCTAAGGAGGGTAGTTTCGCCGTTAAGTAGGACTCAACCCCACTTCGAAGCTAGGGAACTACACGCTACTCAGTGGGGTAGATTATGCCCTAACGAAAGTCCTGAGGGGCAGAATTGCGGACTAGTTAAGAACTTAGCCCTACTAGCTACGATATCCATAGGCATAGACGAAAGGGAAGTAGAGGATTTACTCCATGACTTAGGGGTAATACCGATAGATATAGCTAGGGAGGAGGGGATTAAGGGTAGTAAGGTATTCCTTAACGGTAGGCTTATAGGGATACACAAAAGAGGTGAGGAATTAGTAGCTAAATTGAGGAGAATGAGAAGAGAGGGTAAGTTATCTGATGAAGTTAACGTCGCGCATTATAGGACCGATTATTTAGATGAAATTTACGTCAATTGTGATGGAGGTAGGGTAAGGAGGCCGTTAATAGTAGTGGAGAAAGGGGAAATTAAGTTAAAACCAGAACATATAGAGCTATTAAGGAGTGGTAAGTGGAAGTGGAGCGATTTAATAAGGCACGGTATAGTAGAGTACTTAGACGCTGAGGAGGAGGAGAACGCCTTAATAGCGGTTAACCCTGAGGATGTAACCCCAAAACATACCCATCTGGAAGTAGTACCAGGGGCAATTTTAGGGGTTGTTACGTCGATAATACCCTTCGTAGAACATAACCAATCTCCTAGGAACTCCTATGAAGCTGCTATGGCCAAGCAAGCCCTCGGGATACCTACTACTAATTACAGATTGAGGTTGGACTCTAGGATGCACTTGCTACATTACCCTCAGAAGCCCTTAGTTAAAACTAAGGTATCTGATCTCATAGGCTACAATGAGAGACCGGCCGGTCAGAACTTCGTAGTAGCCGTAGCTTCGTATACTGGTTACAACATCCAAGACGCCGTGATAATAAATAAGGCATCCATCGAAAGAGGATTAGCTAGGTCGACATTCTTCAGGACTTATGAGGCCGAGGAGAAAAGGTACCCCGGCGGCTTAGAGGATAGGATAGAGGTACCTAGCGAGGACGTAGTGGGATATAGGTCTGCCGATGCTTACGTACACTTAGAGGAGGACGGTATTGCAGCTCCGGAAGCCGAAGTTAAGGAGGAGGATGTAATAATAGGTAAGACTAGCCCCCCTAGGTTCTACGGCGTTTACGCTACTAGGTTAGCTGAGAGGAGGAAGGATACTTCGGTAAGCGTAAGGCATGGGGAGAAAGCCGTAGTCGATACCGTTCTTATAAGCGAAACCATAGAGGGTAATAAGCTAGTTAAGGTAAAGGTAAGGGATTTAAGGATACCTGAAATAGGCGATAAATTCGCCTCTAGGCATGGCCAGAAGGGAATAATAGGTATGATAGTACCTCAGGAGGACATGCCTTTCACTGAGGACGGTATAGTGCCGGATTTAATAATTAACCCACACGCCATTCCCTCTAGGATGACTATAGGGCAGCTACTGGAGTCCATAGCCGGTAAAATATCTGCCTTAAGCGGTAAGCTAATAGACGCTACTGCTTTCGAGGGTCCGAGTGAGGAAGCCTTAAAGGGAGTTTTAAGGAAGCTAGGCTTCAGGAGCGATGGTAAGGAGGTAATGTATAATGGTATAACGGGGGAGATGTTCGAGGCCGAAATCTTCATAGGGGTAGTTTATTATCAGAAGCTACATCATATGATAGCCGATAAAATGCACGCTAGAGCTAGGGGCCCCGTTCAAATACTAACTAGGCAACCTACTGAGGGTAGGGCTAGGGAAGGAGGATTGAGGTTCGGGGAAATGGAAAGGGATTGCTTAATAGGGCATGGAGCTACACTGTTGTTAAGGGAAAGGTTACTAGAGTCCTCGGATAGGACTATAATATATGTATGCAAGAAGTGCGGATTCTTGGCTTATTACGATGCTAGAAGGGATAGGCCAGTATGTAGGATATGCGGCGATAAGGCTGAGATCTATCCCGTAGTAGTTTCGTACGCATTTAAACTGCTACTACAGGAATTAATGAGTATGGGCATAGCGCCTAGGATAGTACTAGATGAAGGTGGGTGAGGAGCGTATGAGCTTAGGGCTAGAGGAATATAAATCGATTAAAGCGCTTAAATTCGGGATACTTTCCCCCGAAATAATAAGGAAGTTATCGGTTACCGCTATAGTAACCCCGGATACCTACGATGAGGACGGAATGCCTATTAGGGGGGGGTTAATGGATAGAAGGCTAGGTACTATAGAACCAGGAGTTAAATGCGAAACTTGCGGTAATACCGTAGCTAGATGTCCCGGTCACTTCGGGCATATAGAGTTAGCTAGGCCGGTAATTCATGTAGGTTTTGTTAAGTTAATTCAATTAACCTTAAGGGCTACCTGTAGGAAGTGCGGTAGGTTGCTTTTACCTGAAGGGGAGATAAAGAAGTACAGGGAGAGATTAAGGAAGTACAAGGAGAAGTGGCCACCTCTAGCTTTAGCGTTAATTAAT
>NJEH01000046.1 GCA_002254595.1 Thermofilum sp. ex4484_15 | reverse complement strand
CGTTACCAGCCCTCCTTTAGCCGTTCTAGTGGAACTCTGCGGTAACTTACTAGTCCTCGTATTGGAGAGCTTAATAGCATTCATGCACGATGTAAGGCTACATTGGGTAGAATGGTTCATGAAGTTCTATAGGGGTACAGGCTATCCCTTCACCCCTTATCGCGAGGAGAGGAAATGGGTTAAATACCTACCGGCTGAGCGTCCTAAGAAGCTCTTAGAGGTAATTAAGCGGGAGAATCGAAGGTAAATGCGAAAACCTTATATCCTATTCTGTCGCTAAGGCCATAGGTGTAACGAAGTGGGTAGATGGCATTTTTCAGCGAAGAACTTAGACCCGCTAACTACGGCTATAGCTAGCGGGAGGGACCTTAGGATATCGTTTAAGCACGCGGTGGAGATATGTAATAGTATAAGGGGGCTGCCTTTAGAGAAGGCTAAGAAATTACTCGAGGACGTAATAAACTTTAGGAGGCCCATACCTTTTAGGCGCTTTCATAAAAAAGTACCACATCATAGAGGAGCGGGTAAATGGCCTTATGCCAGATGGCCGGTGAAGGCAGCTAAAGCTATACTCGAAGTATTGGAGAACGCGGAGGCTAACGCGGAGTACAAGGGGTTAAATACCGAGAGGCTATGGATCGTACACGCGGCTGCTCACAAGGGAGACAAGATAGAAAAATATATTTACAGAGCTTTCGGTAGGAGGACGCCTTACTTCCAAACGTTAGTACATGTAGAAATAGGATTAGAAGAGAGGTAAGATTTTAAAGGCGCGAGACGATAATGATCTAGCCTTACGGAGGGGATAGTTTGGACTTAGAGAAGAGGATAATTAGTGAAGGATTAAAAAGAATGGAAATAGAGGAATTTCTCAACAGGGAGCTTTCTAGAGCGGGTTACGTTAGATCCGAGCTCCTTAAAACACCTATAGGTACTAGAATAGTAATTTATGCTGAACGCCCTAGCCTAGTAATAGGGAGGAGAGGCGCCAGGATAAGGGAGGTAGCAAGGATTTTGGAGAAGAGGTTTGGTATAGAGAACCCCCAAATAGATGTAATACAAATACAGAACGCCGAACTTAACGCTAAGATAATGGCGTATAGAATAGCTAGAGCCATGGCTAGGGGGGTTCGGTTCAGAAGAGCGGCATTTATAGCTTTAAGGCAGATAAAGGAGGCAGGGGCTTTAGGGGCGGAGATAGTAATAAGTGGGAAACTTACTAGCGAACGAGCTAGGTTCGAAAAGTATAGGTTCGGGGTAATAATTAAGTCGGGCAAGCCTAGGGAAGTCTATGTAGATGAAGCTAAAGTGGAAGTATTACTTAAACCGGGCGTTTACGGAATAAAGGTAAAGATCATGGCTCCGGTGGAGAGCTTACCTGGTAGGATTAAAGTTAAGGAAGTTAAGGGGTCTGCCGAAGCAAAACCAGTAGAAGTGAGGGGGTAAGTATGCCTAAGCTTAAAGCTAAGGATATAAGGCAAATGAGTCACGAGGAAAGGTTAAGAAAGTTAAGGGAGCTCAGGATAGAGCTCATGAAGCTTAGGGGACAGTTATCAGCGGGGGGAATAGTTGAAAATCCCTCGAGGATTAAGGAGATAAGGAAAGCTATAGCTAGGATCTTAACCGTTATAAGGGAGGAGGAACTTAAGAGGGGGAGGAAGTGAAGATAACTCCGTATAATATTCTAAAACATGAAATTATAGGGTTGGAGGCTGAAGTAGTAGATAGTAGACATGAGGGTTATAAGGGGATTAAGGGTTTAGTAGTAGATGAAACTATGAACACTATAGTAATACTTACCAGTAAAGGTTATAAGCGCTTACCTAAGGCTGTCTCTAAATTTAAGATAAGATTGCCGGAGGGTACTCATGTAATAGTAGATGGCGCTTACCTAATAGGTAGGCCTGAGGATAGGTTAAAGAAGGTAGTTAAGAGGTGGTGAAGATAGTATGCCTAAAGCTAAGGTGAGGAATATAGGTATCCCAGGAATTAAACCGCCTGAGAGGACATGTAATGACCCAAATTGTCCATTCCACGGTAGGTTATCGGTAAGGGGTATCTTACTAGAGGGGACCGTAGTTAGCACTAAAATGAAAGGAAATGGCGAAAAGAGGGGCTAGGAAAGCTGTAGGAGCTTTCTCTATACCTCATATACCACCATCGGTGTTCGTAGGGTCCTTAGTTAAAGTAGCTGATAATTCTGGAGCTCAATTAGCAAAAGTAATAGGAGTACTTAATAAGAAGACAGTAAGGCGGAGAATGCCCGGAGCCGCCGTAGGGGACGTAGTAGTAGTTTCCATAAGGGAGGGGAAGCCGGAATTAAGACGTCAGATAATGCATGCCGTAGTTATTAGACAACGTAAGCCTTATAGGAGGCCGGAGGGGATATGGGTACAATTCGAGGATAATGCCTTAGTAATCATTAGCCCTGAAGGGGAGCCTAAGGGGAGCGAAATAAGGGGTCCCGTAGCTAGGGAAGCGGCTGAAAAGTGGCCTAAGATAGCGAACATAGCTTCTATTATAGTCTAAGGGGATAGCTTCCGGCAATGGTTACACCCTCCTCCAGGTACAATTTAAGTGGTAAGGAAAGGAAAAAGTTTATTAAGGAAGTGAACAAACTATACCCTTTTCTTGAAAGGGTTCTATGTAACGTAAGGATTATAGAGCTAGTTAAATTTAAAGGATTAGAGCTTTACTTAGTGGAAAATAGGGCACTATTTTTTAAATTAAAGCAGGATGATAGGATTTACCCCACATTAATCAACTTATTAATCCATGAGAATATCCCCTGGCCCAGCGTAACCGTGGACGAGGGGGCAGTACCTTACATAAGGAGGGGGGCAGATGTAATGAGGCCTGGAATAGTTAAAGTAGAGGGGGATTTCGTAAAAGGAGACGTAGTAGCGGTTAAGGAGTGCAAGTACGGTAAGCCGATAGCTTTAGGTTTAGCTTTACATACTTCAGAAGAATTATTGGGCTTAAAGCGCGGTAGGGTAATTAGGAACTTACATTACCTAGGTGACGATATTTGGAACATGTGTATTAAGTTCTCTAACTTAAGGTAAGTTATCACTATTTAACCCTAATAGCGTCAGTATTAGAAGGCTCTAAGACTCTTAGCCTCAACTTAGATCTGATATAGCTGGCTAACTCCTTAATCTTACGTCTCTCCCCATGATTCAATACGACTAGTTCAGGCTTAGGGGTAACTCTTTGAAGAAATCTAATAAGTTGTCTCCTATCGCTATGGCCTGAGAAGCCCTCTACATTATATACCTCCATGTTTATCTTAACTACCTCTACCTTGCCCCCTCTCGACGTCAACTGTACTTCCCTAAGGCCCTGAAGTATCCTCCTACCTAAGGTTCCCTCTATTTGATAGCTGACGAATATTAAGCTATTCCTTCTATCCTCAGCTAATAACCTTAGATAATCCATAACAGGCCCTCCATTAAGCATACCGGAAGTAGCCATAATTATACATGGATCCCCTTCAGCTATTTCGATCCTCCTTGAGGGATCCTTTACTGTCTGAAATACCTCATTAGAGAATACCTTTGAGAGAGGTAGCTCATCCCGATAGGCCCTTTCCCTTAAATATTGGGAGAGGTACTCCGGAAAAGCCATATGTATGGCGGTGGCCTCGGTAAGCATACCCTCAAGGAAGACCGGTACTTCGGGTAGAAGACCTTGTTCGAAAGCGTCAGCTAGGACTAACATTATCTCTTGAGCCCTACCTACGGCCAATACTGGTATGAGCACCTTACCCCCCCTCTCTATGGTTCTCTTGACTATGGATATTAAGGTCTTCTCGGTTTCCTCTCTAGAGGGCATTACGTCATTAGCCCCTCCATAAGTGCTCTCCATGATTAATACCTCCAACCTAGGGAACCTATGGTTAGCGGGTTCGAGAAGTTTCGTTCTCTCGAACTTAAAATCACCAGTATAAACTATATTACATAACCCATTACCTATATGTAGATGTACCATCGCTGAGCCAAGTATATGACCAGCTTCATGTAATGTCAATCGTATATCCGGGCTTATATCAGTGACCTCCCCGTACTTAAGAGGTATGGCATGAACTAAAGCCTCCGCTATGTCTTTATCGTTATATATCGAGATCCTACCCTCCTTAAGGTTTATGTTAATGTAATCCTCCTGAAGTAGCTTCATTAAATGAATCGTGGGTTCAGTAGTGTAAATAGGCCCTCGGTAGCCGTACTTGTATAGGAACGGAACTAACCCACAGTGATCTAAATGTGCATGAGTAATTATTACCGCATCTAATTCGTCCGGGTTTATACCCATTAACTCCAGGTAAGGGTATTCCTCCTTAGAATCAGCAGGCTTTATACCGGCATCAAGCAGTATATTACTTTCCTGTGTTTGGACTAATATTGCGCTCCTACCTACCTCCCCGAACCCTCCTAACGCTACTATCCTCACCCTGCTATCCTTAAAGAAAAGCGATCTATGGATCCTTTGGCCCAATTCGCTAAGGAACTTCTGCCTTTCCTCGCATCTAGCCCTGTGTATCTGCCTTACTTGTCTTATTACCTTGGATTCCTGAGGGGGGTATCTAACGACCTTAGGCCTCCATAGTGTCCTCTCTAATATTAAATGTAGTATCGAGCCGTTCCTACCTATAGCGTAACCCGGCCTTAAAGCCTCTATTTCCACTTCACCGGTGAGCTCATTAAAGTAAATGTTCTTTACCTCAGCTTCCGGTGGTATTACGTCCATTATTATTTTCCTAGCAGCCTCCGTAGGTAACCTTACTTTAGGATCTGCCCTAACTACTATTCTTTTCTTAATGCTCCTAACCATACTCCTTATTAAGCCCTCATTCTTTACCAATAGCGATAACGGATTCTCGCTATAGATGACTATTTTAGGGCCCTCGAATTCTATCCTAGTTACCGATGTTCCCTTAGGTAAATTACCTAGGATTGTATTGCGTATATTTTCTAGCACCTTATCTACTGGCATTCTTTTTCGCCTTACCTAATTAAATAACCCTACCCCTTACCTCCTCAAGGTAAGTACTTATAGAAAACCGTGTAAAATACAGTTTCTTAACCATATAAAATTTTCCTCACTTCCTCATCGGTTAAGTTCTTTACCCCCTCCTCAGTAACTGTTACTACATCTATACCCTCCCCGCTACCTGGGTCCAACATCATAGCCGCCCTAACGGCTTTGACGGCTATCGGCAATGCCTCCTTTACGTTCATATCCTCCCTGAACATCGATTCTATCACCCCCATAGCTAATTGAAAGCCAGAGCCGGTAGCTATGTACTTCTCCTCGGTAAGGGTACCAAACCAATCCACGTTATATAACGCCGCCCCCCCTTCATCCACCCCTCCAACTATTATATGTACTAGTAACAAATTAGGTCTAACGTTGAAGAGTAAAAGCGACGCTAGCGAAGCTACCGACCTTACGCTCATAGGCTTACCATTAGCTATCCTATAAAGCCTAGCCTCAGCTTTAAGCCTATCTACTAACCTCTGGGCATCAGCTACGGCCCCGGCTATAGTTACGGCTATCCGTTCGTCTATTACGTCTATTTTCCTTCCCTTTTTATGAGCTATGAAGTAACCGCTAGTTACCCTCCTATCGGTTGCTAAAATTATCCCATCCCTACACTTTAAGCCCACAGTAGTGGTACCAGTTAAGTACCTATTTACACCTTTAAAGTTTAACTCCATTCGCAACCCCTAAATTCCACTAGGACTAAAATAAAAGTACCTCTATTAATATTTCTATGTGGGTAAGCTTAACAATGAAAAAGTAACGTTAGTTACTGAGGCCCAAGCCAAAAAGGGAGTTATCCTCATAGCTAAGCCGCTACCTTCATGTGTTAAGTGCAAGCTATATAAGGTATGCATGGGTAACTTAAGGCCCTACGCCCGTTACGAAGTAGTGAAGGTAAGGAGGATAAGCCATGTATGTCCTTTAACAGGATCTCCCATGAGGGTAGCTATAGTAAGGGAATTACCTGTGAAGGTAGCTATTGCGTCGCATAAAGCTGTAGAGGGCGCTATAGTAAGTTATTCTCCTCCTAATTGTAATGTAGGAAATTGTAAGTATAGAGAACTTTGCTTCCCTAAGGCCTTAAGGAGGAGGGATAAGGGGGTAGTAAAAGACATCTTGGACATAACTATAAACTGCCCTGAGGGAAGGGATCTTAAGGTAATTCTATTCCTACCTTTAGGGAGATAGGGAAAAATTAAATTTCCTTATAACAAAACCACCAATCGTAACACTTGAACTTCTCGAGCCTCTTAAAAGCCTCGACTTCATCGGTAGGAGGGGGGATTATTACCTTATCGCCTATTATCTCATTATTAGGCCAATTAGCTGGGATGGCTACGTTATTTTCATCAGCTACTTGTAATCCCCTAACTACCCTTAAGATTTCATCTATGTTCCTACCGAGCTCTTGAGGATAGTACAATATAGCCCTTATAACGCCATTAGGGTCTACTATAAAAACCGATCTTACCGTATTACTACCCTTAGCTGGATGTATCATGCCGAGCGAGCTAGCTATGGCCCCCTTTTCATCAGCTATTATCGGGAACTCCACTTTAACGCCTAATTTATCTTTAATCCATTCCAACCATTTAAGATGGCTAAAGACCTGATCTATACTTAAACCAATTAGTTCGCAATTTAACTTCTTAAATTCGCTATATCTCCTTTGAAAGGCTACGAACTCCGTGGTACAAACCGGTGTGAAATCCGCAGGATGGGAGAAGAGAACGAACCATTTCCCTTTATAATCTTCGGGTATCTTAATCTTACCTTTAGTAGTCTGCGCTATAAAACTAAGGAATTCCTCTCCTATTAATGGATACTATTGAAGTAAATCCTAGGAAATTGGGATTCGAGTTCGATACCTTCATAGGTATAGACGTAAGGCCGGAACGTTACATTAACGTATTGGAGAAACTTAAGAGTTTAAAGGAAGTGATCAGCCTTTACTCCTCTAGCGGTGATCATATGGCTTTAATAAGATGCTGGTTTAGGAGCTCCGGGGAATTAGTTAACTTCGTGAGGAAGTTAAGGAAGGTAGAGGGAATTACTAGGGTATGTCCCGCTATAGTACTTGAGAGAATTAAGTAAAGGGGTATTTAAGGAAGTATTTAAATCTACACAGTACCCTAACTTTAGCGTAGGTAATGAAGGGGATTAAAAAGGCTTCGATATCTTACCTATCGGCAGTATTCGCCCTATCTCTAGGTTCATCGATCCTCCTACCTATAATCCCGTTTTACATCATAGACTTACACTTGAGTATGAGTGCCTTCGGGGCAATAAATAGTACTTCCCAAGCGCTCGTTAGTTTAGTGAGCTTCCTTATGCCCATATTAATGCCGTTAATAGGCTACTTCCGGACTTTCGCTTTAGGGGCCTCCTTAATTTTGTTATCTAGGTTAGCGTACGTAGGTAGCGTACTTTTAAGCGGTTCCTTAACGGCCTTCGCCATAGGGTACTTACTTTCGTCCTTACGCATGCCTGTCATCTTTACCTCTAGGACTGCCTTAGTAGCGGAATACATACCTAGTAAGAGGAGGGCTACGGCTATGGGGGTAGTTTCCGCTATAGCTATGTTAGCTAGCTGCGTAGGTCCGTACGTAGGTAGTTATCTTTACGAATCCTTAACGGTAGGATATCTGGGGGTTTTCCTCTTATCGCTAATGGTAACTAATTTTTCATTAGTTCCCTTAATACCCTTGACCATCGAGGATCCTACTAGAAAAGGTAAGATAGTTAGCTTAAAGGAAGAAGTAAAATTTATCTTAAGGGTAACGAAGTTACCTAAGTTAAGGATCGCCTTATCGCTCTTCGCTTTAGATGCTTTTACTTGGAGTTTAATCGGTCCCTTCATATCCATATATTACGCTAAGGAACTTAAGGCCTTACCTTACGAATTAGCTACCGTTACTTTAATTACCAACGTCATTTCAATAGTTATGTTCCCCTTTTCAGGTGCTATATCGGATAAGGTAAGGCAAAGGGTGCCATTCTTAGCCCTTTCAGAGGCCATAGGGGTAGCTTATTACATGTTGATTTTAATAGCTAAGGATATGAAGTTAATTTATGTAGCCTCCTCCCTACTAGCTTTAATTATAACGTTCTGGGGACCCTTAGCTGGCACTTTAATAACTGAATTAGCTGAGGAGGTAGATAAGAGCCTAGTACCGAGTGCTATAAGTGCTTGGAGTTCACTAAGACAGGTAATTAGGATTCCAGCTTCCGTATTGGGAGGTCTTTTATTTGATATCGATCCTAAGTTGCCCTTTAAAATAGTGATAGCACTTTTGCTTATATTAACCATATTATTAATTACGTTACTTACGGAAGGAGAAGTTAAGGGGTAGATCTAATAGCTTCTAAGACCTTAAATGAGAATCACATATGTGGACGTGATCACCTAGCCTTAATACAGCCTCCCCGTATACCTCCTTTAATACGCTTACCTTAAGCACCTCTCCCGGTTTACCGTAAATATAATAGCCCCTGTTAAGGAGTAATATCGTTTTAGTATAAGGCAATAGCAGTACTGGATCGTGACTTGAAACTATAGTTAACGTACCTTTGCTAAGGTTACCTATTAACTTAGCTAATTCTACCCTACCCAAGGGATCCACTGAAGATAGGGGCTCGTCCATTAGGAGTATGTTAGGCTCATGTACTATAGCTCTAGCTATGAGAACCCTCTGTTTCTCCCCCCTACTCAACTCCCAAAAACGTTCGTACCACTTCTCCATAGGTAACCCTACTGCCCTAAGCGCTCTAGCCACTCTTTCCTTATCCCTGTTACTAGCCAGTAACCTAGGCCATTTCCTTTCATGAAGTAACAGGTAATTTAGTGTTAACTCCCAAGGAGTTAAAGGATAGCGGTCATTTTCTAGAGGGGCCTATTATTTGCACTAGCCCTGGCCCTTTAACGCTTAAATTTAAACCCGATATCACTACTTCGCTTCCATAACCTACGCTTAAATTTCTTATCGATATATTAGCTACGGGATCCCTCATGTGCACATTCACGGTAAGATTTATAATAATTCGTGCATAATAAGTTTTACGTATGCCGCTTCCTAAGCTACTAATATTGACACGACGAGGTACTCTCATTAGTGCCTAAAGGAGTCGATCCCCATAATTTCCAGCTTACTCCTCGGAGTTTAGAATTACTTAGAAGGGCTGACCTAATAATTTCTACTGCCCATACCCCCTTCGAAATCGCTATAAGGCGCTTGGTAATGGAAGGGTACCTTAGCGCTAGGTTACTAGAAATACCTAAGATAAGTGGAATAAGATTACTTAAGATACCTGGTACGTCCATCTTGAACCTACACATGCCTATTTATGATCCCTTTAATTATGAAAAGTTTATTACAGCTTTAGCTCTAGAGCTCTCTAATTTAAAGCCCAGCGATAAGTATACATACTTAACTAGAGCCAAAGTCGTTATAAAAGGGATAAACTCCTTAATTAAGGAGAGCGTTAAGCTTAACGTTTATGCTATCGCTGACTTTCCCTTTATCCAATACGCAGTAAGCTGGCTTAACGTTACGGTAAAGTACTCAGTCCTCAAGGAGTGGAACTTACCGCCTACCCCGAAGGAGCTGATATTCATAAGGAATGCTTTAAAATCAAGGGAAATAAACTTAGTGCTCATTACCGAACCCTCCGACGCTAAGGCCACTAAGTACTTAAAAGAATTAGCTGAACGGTATGGAGTGCCGGCAATTTACGTACCTTCACCCCTAGCTGAGGGTAGTATTTTAAGCAAATTAAGGGCGATAGCTTCGCAAGTGAAAGTATTAGCTGCAAAAGCAAAACCTAGGTAGGTGGTCTGTAATGAATGTAAAAGATAACGGAATTAAACTTCTCACGTTACTTTTAATAGCGGTAATATCGTTCCTCATATTCCTTATGCGCATGTACTTAAGGTGGGTTTTAGTAATGGTAGCTGCATCAGTAACTTACGGTACCTTAAGTTGCTTAATCTCCGTTAGAAAGCTATACTTCCTTTCCGCAGCTTCCTCACATGGGGCTTTACTTGCCGTAGTAGCGGCTATCCCCCTTTCGGTTACATTAGGAACTATAGGTGAATATTATTGGGCTATCTTAATAGGTTTAGCGTTAACCTACGGAGTAGGTTATATGATTAGTAAGGGAGGGGATCCTGATGTTTCTACAGCAGTATTCGTATCCATGGAGGCGTCCGCTAGTGTAGTAGCCATGTATTTAGTACTAACTAGATACTCGGTATTTACGGACCTATGGGCGATAATATTAGGCGACCCTTTACTTACTACTTGGCCTGACGTATATTATATTTTAACCATAGCTACCATAACCGCTTTAACTATAATACTTACTTTCAGGGAACAAGTATGTATAGGGCTCGAGAGGGATTGTGCCACACTTTCGAGGATTAACGTTGGATTTTATGACTGGATAACGTATACCTTACTTGGCATAGCTACCATAGCTTTAATAAGGGTAGTAGGCTTCGTATTAGAACACGTACTCCTCCTATTACCGGCTACCATAGCAAATTCAGTATGTAAGTCCTCGGGGGAGACATTGATGTTAAGCGTTTCGGTAAGCCTAATAGCTAGCTTAACTGGGCTTTACCTAGCGTTACTCATCGATCAGTCCCCTTCAGGTATTACGGGTTTAATACTTTTCTTTACCTACTTAATAACGATGTTGATTAGGAGGTAGGGACTATGGGCAGGAAGAGGAGATTCGGAATCTCCGTACCGGAGGAGCTAGCTAAACGGTTAGACGAACTAGCCGAAAGCATGGGCATTAATAGGTCTAAGCTGATATGCGAAGCTTTAGAGGCGTATTTACACATGTACGCTTACAGCCCTAGGGGTGGCAGGTGTTGTGGGGTACTTACGGTAACGGGGTTAACGGATTCGGCACGCTTACTAAGGTTGATAGAGGGCTTTAGGGACGTAGTACACGAATTTAGCCACACCCATGCAGAAGGGGAGTGCGTTAACATACTAATAGTCTCAGGACCTACACATAGAGTTGCGGAGTTACGTAGTAGGTTAGTTAATTCATTTAAGGGGGATGTAAGATATCTACCGTTGGCCTTCCCTACTTAGGAAGTATAAACAACAACCTCAAACCTTAAATAAAAACGTGGAATATTTTAATGGAAGAACATGGTTCGGCGTCTCAATAAATTAGCGATAGAGGCCTTGAATATCCATAAATCGTACGGTAAAGCTAAAGCCCTTAATGGATTAACACTTAAAATAGGGGAAGGTGAGATATAGGGTCTTATCGGCCCTAATGGAGCGGGTAGGACTACACTTATCAAGATATTAGTGGGACTAATTAAACCGGATAAGGGAACGGTAAGGATATGTGGTTTAGATACTAAAATGGAGAGAGTTGAAGTCCTCAAACTTATAGGTTATGTACCAGAGAATCCGGTTTGTTTCCAATATTTAACAATACGAGAGTTCCTAAAATTCATATGGTCGCTTAGAGGATTGAAGGAGGGCTTTGAAGAAGCACTTGAATATTACTTAAATATTTTCGAGTTAGAGGGCAAAAAGAACGTACCCATATATAAACTTTCTAGAGGGATGTTACAGAAAGTATTGGTATCTGCTGCTCTAATGGTAAAACCTAAGGTACTTATCCTAGATGAACCGCTATCAGGCATGGATCCTGAATCCCAGTATACCTTTAAGGAGGAAGTAAGGAAAATGATCTCCAAAGGAGCTACTGTCCTGATATCTAGCCACATACTGGACGTTGTAGAGAAGTTCTGTACTAGGGTAGGTATAATAAATTATGGTAGGTTACTGGTAGAGGGAACCATAGTTGAAGTAAAGAAAAGGGCGGAATCGGGGGAGGATGCCCCATTAGAAGAGGTTTTCATTAAGTTAATAAGGAAGTAAAAATATGAGGGTACGAAGGACTTTATTCCTCGCCTGGTATTTATTTAAAAATCATACTTTAAATCCAGTACTTAAGAGAATGGGGAGAGTTTACCCGTTGGTTTTCATAATTTACGTTTGCTTAATAGCAACACCCTTAGCATTAACT
>NJEH01000045.1 GCA_002254595.1 Thermofilum sp. ex4484_15 | reverse complement strand
ATGGGTGAAGTAGCATAAGCCAAAGCCATAGCTGGAGCTGCATGACAATCGTAAGCCGATATCTCTAATCCCTTAATGTTCATAGCCCACCTTTCCGAACCCCCTTTAATCCTTTCTGATACCTTCCTGGTCCCCTCCGCCAGTAAAGCTCCTAGATCCTCCCTGAAGGCTATTTCCCTAATTAATTCCCTTACTCTATCAAAATCCCCCCACTCTATTCTCTCTCTTATTAAATTCCTCTCGCTAGCTTCCATAGCGAAACCTATTACGTTACCTAAGGAAATAGTATCGATACCATATTCGTCAGCTAACCTATTAAGTACAGCTACTCTGCTAAGATCTGCTATGCCTATGTTAGAACCTAGCATTGCTACATTTTCGTAATCTAACTCGACTAACTTGCCTTCGGCATCTTTTACTATATTGCCGCAGGGCATATTACAATTAGGACATGCCCTTTTCCCTATTAACATCCTCTCCATGACCTCACCGCTTATCCTATCCGCGAATTCAAAGAACCCCTCCCTAAAGTTCATTGTAGGGAGTACACAGATCCCTTGACTCCACCTAATGGTAGCCATGGTTCCCTGCTTCATCCAGAAGTTATACTTAGGGTTCCTCCTAAGCTCTAAGAAGCTAATTAACCCTACCTTCATTAACGCGATCTCATCAGCTACTTCTATACCTTCGCCTCCCTCTATTACTAAGGCTTTGAGGTTTTTAGAACCCATTACCGCTCCTGCGCCAGGCCTACCACCGGACCTCCCCTCTTGGGAGATGATAGTAGCATACTTTACGAGGCTTTCCCCTGCAGGCCCTATACATAGTATCCCAGCCTTCTTACCGTAAATTTCCCTTAACTTCCTCTCGGTCTCAAAAGTAGTGAGCCCCCATAAGTAATCGGCCTTCTCTATCCTTACCTCCCTCCCTACATATAGGTAAACGGGCTCCTTAGCCTTACCTCTAATGATAATAGCATCATAACCCGCTCTCCTTAAGTTAACGGCAGCTAATCCACCTATATTACCATCTCCATAACCTAATGTTAATGGGCTCTTAAAGGCTACTGTAAGCTTACCTGAGCTAGCCATGGGTAAACCAGTAAGAGGTCCTGCCGCTATTATCAATAAATTACGTGGTGATAAAGGGTCAATACCCGGCTCTAACTCATCCCAAAGGATTTTTATGGCGAAACCCCTTCCTCCTATAAATTTTATCGCTAAATCAGCATCATAATTCCATACCTTAATCTCCTCCCTACTCAGGTCCACCCTTAGGATCCTACCCGTCCAACCTTTCAAATTATAGCACCATTTCCAGATATTCAATCTTCGTTGCTAATTTAAATAGGTTTAGCTAATACCTTAAGTATCCTTAAGTTGAAGAAGTTAGCCGAAGTAGCGGGTAGTAGAACTAAAGCCGTATCTAGGCCCTCCCTAGTACCCCCTAAGGCTATTACCTCCTTGCCTAACGGTATGTAACCAGCGTCCGCCGCCATTAAGGTTATCTCGACACAAACCTTAACCCCCTCTGAAAATAACCTAAAGGTATCAGCTATTATATCTAAAGGGCCGTACCCTCCGTACTTACTCCTTAAAGCTCTACAGACCCCTCTAAAGGCATGGGCCGCCGTAATTACTTTAACGCCTTTCGCTTCTAACTCCCGCCTCACGGCTTCATCAAATTCCTGCCTTACTCCCTCCTTGAACCAACTTACATGCGTTACTACTACCATATTTAAACCGCTATCCCTAAGGATCTCTAGGGCTCGCCTAGCGCTTCTCCCCGTGGTAGATGCTATAATTACGTAGTTAATGGAGTTTTGCAACGCATATTCCTTGACGTATTTTAGAAGCCTAGTAGTAGCTTCCTCACCCTCCTCGAAATACAGTACTTTTTCCTCTTTCATGATAACCCCCTTAAAGCCCTATCCTAAATTTATTAAAAGCTATCCTTATAGACCTTTAGCCACCTAACCTTACTGAATGAAATTAATATTAGCTGAGAAACCAAGGGTAGCAGCTAGGATAGCACGTATACTAGGGGCTAGGCCCGCAAGGAAGTTCAGCGTAACTTACTTCGTAGGTAAAGGCTTTGTAATAGCTCCAGCCTCGGGACATTTAGTACAGTACGATTACCCTGAGGAAGTGAACAGGGCCTGGGATTACCCCGCTATATTACCACTGGAGAGTTTAGTTCTTAGGCCGGTAGAGGGGAAAGGGAAATATTTGAAATTACTTAAAACTTTAAGCTGTAAAGTGAAGGAAGTAATCGTAGCTACCGATTTAGATGCGGAAGGTAGCGCTATAGGCTTAGAACTCGCTAAGTATCTCGGTTGGCGTCGTTTACTTAGGGCAGAGTTCTCCTCGTTAAGTCCTAATGAGTTAAAAAAAGCATTAGTACGCTTAAAAGACTTTGATTATCCTAGGGCGTTCGCTGGAATCGTTAGACAAGTATTAGATTTAGAGTGGGGCGCTAACTTAACTAGGGCATTAACGAGAGCGGGAAGAAGGGCGGGGTTAGGGTTCCTACTATCCGTCGGTAGGGTCCAAACTCCTACGCTTAAGTTGGTAGTAGATAGAGAAAGGGAAATAAGATCGTTTAAACCAGTACCGTACTATACGGCCGAAGCTGTCTTTAAGTCCAGTACGGGCTTATTTAAGGCTATGGCTGGTCCTTTTAAGGAGAAACCGAAATTACCGAAACCCGCTTCAATAGGCTTAGCTGAAGTATCGATTAAGTTAAGCAAAGTACTGCCTCCTCCTCCTTTTAACGGTACGGACTTACAAACTATAGTAGCCCGTTTAACAGGATTAAGCCCTAGGGCTATAGCCGATAGGAGTAGGGGGATCGCACAAAGGCTTTACGAGGAAGGTTACATTTCGTACATAGGTACCTCTAGTCGTAAATGGCCTAAGGATTGGGGGAGCCGCGATTTTAGGGACATGGTAGAATTGATATCGCATTATCCGCCGCTCTCCAGCTTAGCTCACTGGATATTAGGTAACATGAGGGATAGGCCAGTAGAGGGGAGGGTGGATGATCCGGCCCACCCCGCAATTCATGTAACAGGCGCTCCCAAACGTTTAATAGGTCCTTATAGCAAGGTATATGAACTCATAGCTAGGAGGTGCTTAGCTGCCTTAGCCCCAAATTGCTTACAGAGGAATTGGAAGGTAACGATAGCGGTAGGAGGGCTGAAGTTTGAGGTAACGGGAGTAGAGATCTTAAAAGAGGGCTGGCGTAAGGTATGGCCCTATAACTCCCCTAAATCGGTTACCCCACCTGTTGGGGATGGGGAGGAAGTAATGCTTATATCGGTTAAATTGTTCAGGAAGTTTACTAAGCCTCCTCCTAGGTATACGCCTATCAGCTTAATTAAGAAGATGGAAGAACTAGGATTGGGTACTAAGAACACTAGGCCAGTTATAATAGATTTATTACGTAAAAGGGGCTACGTGATAATTAGGAGAGGAAGGATTAGACCGACGCCATTAGGCGAAACTATAATCGACTTATTACTTAAATATATACCGGAAATAACCAGTCCTTCCATTACCGCTAAAATGGAGAAGGCTTTAGAGGAAATAGAAAGAGGAGAATTGAATTTTAAGGACTTCCTCTATAATGCATTAAGTGAACTAAAAGTACTAGCTACCGAATTAAAGGTTAAGGAACGGCTCATTTCTTCACGATTAGCAGATATTTCCTTCGGGGAGATTAGGAATAAAAATTAAATTTACTTCAGGTATCGCTAATAAGTAGTCTACGTTAAGCGCTTACTAGGTGCGCCTATTGAAGAAGAGGTTAAAGCTAGGGGATTTAGTAGGTATAGGAGTAGGATCTATGATAGGAGGGGGTATTTTTGTAGCTAGTGGTCTAGCTATAAGCCAGGCAGGCCCATGGGCGATATTTTCGTTCATATTAGCTACCGCTATAGCATTAATGACGGGATGTACTTACGCTAAATTATGTATGAAATACCCTTCGGCGGGAGGCTCTTATTCCTTCTTAAGGGCTAAATTGCCTATACCACTTTCGGAGGCGTTCGGTAAGTTACTGCTTTTCGGATATTTAGCCGCCATAAGCCTTTACGGAGCTACCTTCGGAGTGTACCTAGCCCAGTTCATAAGATTAGACCATAGGTTACTTGGTTCTTTCCTAATAGCTTTAATGGGCTTACTTAATGCATTAGGGGTAAAGGAAAATAGTAAGGTAGTTAACGGGCTAGTAATACTTAAAGTATCCATCCTCATTTTCGTAGCTTTAGCTTCCTTAACTCTATTAAAGCCAGAGAACTTCTACTTCGACGGCTACTTAGGGTTACTTAAAGCGTTACCTCCGATCTCGTTCATATTCATAGGATTTCAAGGTTTCGAAATAATAGTAAATGCAGTAGAGGAGACTTATGATAAACGAGACATAGTTAAGGCAATTTACTTAAGTATAACATCAGTTGCGATAGTGTACTTACTCATAGTGACCGTCACCATAGGGGCGTTAGGATCTAGACCTATACATGAAGAAAGAGCTCTCTTCGACTTAGCGGTAAGAAGTCTAGGAAACTTAGGAGGTGCGTTAATAACTTTAAGCGCGATAATATCGACGGCCTCGGCTACTAATGGAGCTATTTTCGGAAGCTCTAGGGTTCTTTACTCGATGTCCCGTAATAATTCCTCCTACAGAGGCTTCATTTACCTACATCCTAAGAGAGGCACCCCAGTATTGGCTATAACTGCTATCTCAGCCCTTTCGCTTATATTGTTATGGTTATTACCTTTAAGATCGGTAGCTTCGGTACCCTCCTTAATATTTCTCATAGCGTTCCTATTAGTTAACTTAGCTGGTTATAAAGAAGGATACAAATATTCATTACTACCGGCGCTAATAATAGCTTACTTCATAACCTTCTCCGAACCGACCTCCCTAGCTATTACCTTGGGAGTTTTAACTTTCTTAACGTTCATAGAATTCTTAAAATACAAGTAACCTTACTTACGTCCTTTTATGCTCGATTAACTCCTTAAGTACTGGTATTTCTTCCAATTTCTTATTATCTAGGAATTCCATATATATTCCCTTAGGTTTAGGTCTCGGATTTAAACACCTAATAATCCTATTAGGAGTAACTATATAATCTATGCCTAGATCGTAAGGTGAACGGGGTATCCTCTGCCGTAGCACTTGTACGTCGTGTACTGTAGTAATTATCGGGGTAATTTCGCTTATTAGCTTTAACTCCTTTAATATCGCATATTCTAACTCAGAATACCCCCCTCCCTTACCCACCCTAGTACCATATACATCTACCGCAACACTACCCGTTACCATTAGGTCTACTTTAGGTAATTTCCTCAACTCCACCTTCTTACCGTATTTAAATGCACCCTTAATGGTAGATACAAAAGTTAATATCCTCTTAGGTAAACTACGTGGTTCCAGAACTATAAATCCTTCCCTTAGTCTAGGGGTAGGTACGATTACTACCTTACCTTGTTTTAACGCCAACTTCCTTAACGGTCTTTGAGGGGAATCCGGGGAGATAAACACTACCTTAGCTACCCTCCATTCCTGAAGTTCGAGGACCCTCCTAGAAGCTATTTCCGCTCCCTTAAAGTTAGGTATACGGCCGTAAACCGGCCTAGGGAAAGTAGCGATATCCCTACTCTCCATTAATTTCCAAATCCTATTCCTTATCGAATCCTTTAAGTCCATTCCTTAATAAAAATAAAATCCATCGTAACTTAATATAATTAAATTCCTAAATCCTTAAAGGTTAACATTTTAACTTCTTCAGGTTGCTTAACTACATTACCCACCCTAGAAGCTATAATTAGTTTAATGCCCTTAGAGAAAGCTACGTCAAGTATACGTTGCGTTATTACCCCGTCGAAAACTAAGTACTTTACCTCGTCACTAAGTTCATTCAATACCTTAACTAAATTCCTAACAGCTATTCTTCTAACGGGCTTCCAGTCCTCCCCATAAAGTACTCCTTCTAAGGTACCCTTTAACTTAACGATCTCCTCCTTAACGCTATCAGGTATTATCGCTTCAAAGGCCTCCTCTTGGCTTACCGTAACCTTCCTCTCCTTACCTACTTCCCTTAAGTATTCCTCTACTGGTATGGGGTTTTTTAAGGCCTTAGCTATTTCCTTACCCGTTAGCTCCTCAACTTCCCTACCAGGTGGCGCTCTAGCTACGAAATCGACATCAGCTACTTCTACTAGGTTCCTTAAGATTATTTCACCTCCCCTATCGCCGTCTACGAAGGCTATTACCTTCTTCCTCTTAGATAGTTCCACTACAGTCTTAGGTATAGTAGCTCCTTCAACGGCTATTACGTTCCTATAACCGTGCTTAAGTAAGTTAATGACGTCGGCCCTCCCCTCTACTACTATTATGGTATCGCTTTTATCTACTTCGGGCCCAGCAGGTAAACCTTCAGGGCCATATTTTATTAGCTCAGCACTCCTAATTGCTTTAAGTACTTCCTCAGTTAACTTCCTGCTTTCCGGAGCCTCTTCGCTCTCCCAAGCCCTTAAGATCTCCTTAGCCCTCTCTATTATCCTCTTCCTCTTCTCCTCCCTTAAGTCCTTTATTCTCTTAACTCTAATCTTAGCGTTATAGGGACCTATTTTATCCACGGTCTCTATGGCCGCTGCTATGAGGGCCGTCTCAGCCCTATCTAAATTAGAGGGAATAGTTATCTCACCCACGCTTCTATGCCCCCTAACCTCTAGCTTAACCTCTATCCTACCTATCCTACCGCTCTTTTGAAGCTCCCTTAGGTCTAGGTCCTCACCTAATAACCCCTCCGTCTGCCCGAAGATCCCCCCTATTACGTCGCTTTTCTCTACTATTCCATCTACTTCTATATCTGCGTAAATCATGTATTTAGCAGTAGTGGAGAGCCCTCCCATTACCTCTATCGTAAGTATTAAGCTTAATATTAGGTGACAAGTTAAGGATTAGCACCGGTTAAGTATAGCCTCTCCCCTCTATCTATAAGGATTATCTCACTAGGATAGGGTGGTGATGAAAGTAGGTACCTTAAAGTAACTCCGTAAGTACCCTCTATTCTTAACCTATTAAGCTCCCTGTATAACCTAATCTCCCTTAATTTTACTAAGTGCCTAATGGATTTATTCCTCAGCTCAATAGGTAGCAACTTCCTTAATTTAGCAGTTAACGAAAGTTGATGAAAGGGATTCCAGTAAAATGAGTAAATAAGAGCTACCCTCTCCCCCTCCCTTAACGATTCCATCAATTCATCCAAATTAGATGGCTTAATATCCGAACAAGGAGGGCTAGGACCTTCAGCCCTCTTACTATATATCAGCGGACCTAGTCTACATTTCCTTAAGGTTCGTCCGCTCTCTACGTAATCTTCAAATTCATCTGTTAAGGTACCCAATCTATCCTTTATATTAAAGAAATGTATATAAGGAGAAATTAATAATTGTTTAGATTTTTGATAATAATAATTACTATAACTAAAATAACTATTTATTTCGAATAGCTTAGCTAACTTATGGAGTAAAGGGTACTCCTCCTTAGAAGGTAATAAATAAATAACGTCTGCCTTAACTTTAGTAAGAGAGCCGTTGAAGGGATTTAAACGATAAAGATCAGCCTCTTTTACATATATTACCTCTACATAATCAGCTAACCTGCACGCTAGCCTTAAGCCGATATCCCTAGCTCCATAATCCCCCTTCCATAGGGGTTGAGCTCTGCTCAAGAATTTATACTCCCCTGAATGATTAATATATGCCATACATAGATAAAAAGGAGGTTCCAACAACTTACCTAAACTCCCAGAGAGCCTAGTACCATCGTCCAGTAAACTTATTAAAAATGGAGTTTCTGAAAGTTTTACGAACTCCGATAGGAACTTAATGGAATACTTGGATGCGAGTACATCCTCATCCCACTTAAACATAACCTCAGGTTCAGGGTATTCCAATAACCCCGTATTTATATAATAGGTTTCGAAACCATCCAGTTTCTCTACGAAAACGCTATTTAACTTTAATTCACCTAACTTCCTAGCTTTTAAATTGTGCCTACCTTCAAAGCTTAACTTCAAATTGCCTATTAAGTTAATTAACTTATTTAACTTACGATGAAACCCCTCAATCTCTGTAGGTTTAGAATTTACTATGATTATCTCCTTACCTATAGGCAGAGGAGACGCTATACCTTCAGGTAAATCGTAAACAGTAACTGACTCCCTGACCTCTAAGGAAATAATTAAGTAAAGCTCCAAGAGATCCCTCCCATCATCTCATTTTCCTTAATATCTCACTTACTAGTATGGGATCCTTTATCGTTAAATAATCTACGCCTAACTTAACTATCCTAAACAAGCTTTCCTCATCTATATTCAATTCCCGTGGGTAGTACACGTCTACCCTTAGTCCCCTTTCGTGGGCTTTCCTAACTACCACTTCATCTAGAAAAGGCCATGTTAAGGAAACTACCTTAGCTCCGAAGGATATGGCCCTACTTAAATTTTCATAAGGGTTTAAGGAACTATGACCGTACTCTAATTCGAAGTTATCTAACTTAAGGTAAGGTAGGGGATGGGGTTTGAAATTTACCTCTAAGTTAACTAAGATCTTACCAGGGTAATCCTTTACTTCCTCAAGTATTTCGTAATCGTTTACCCTCTCCTTCTTATCTAATTTAAGTAAGGGGCGTAAGCCCCTAGATCTAAGCCAAGTAATGAGCTCGGGTAACGTTATTAAGTCCTCATCTAACCTTTTAGCCTCTTTTAACTTCAATTCCCTAATCCTCCTACCGCATATAGTTTCGTCATGAAATATCACGATGTTATGATCGTAAGTATATCTTAGGTCCACCTCTATACCATAATTGCCATAACTTAAGGTCCTCTCTATATTAGGTATGGAGTTTTCGTGAGCGTAACAACCGCCCCTGTGCGCTATAATTACAGGTAGCCTGTACGCATCGGACGTAACGGCTTACCTCCCCCTTATAATTTTCGAAATAGGTAAGGAATTTAAGCCTTACTTTCATTAATAACCAAGGACCTAGTGGGATGATGACCCTCGTAAGGACGTAGGTTAAGGGATGCAGAACGCTGGAACTCCTGACTAGGTTATCTAAAGTTTAGGCGATTTCTAGGGTTAAGTAATTACTTCAATAGCGTTATATAAGGTCCTTAGCAGGAGGAAAAGGTTAAAAATAGGAGGTAGGGTAGAGTTACCAGAGGTATAGCACATGAGTACAGAAATGCCCCAGGCTGTGCGTAACCAAGTAATTAGATTACAACAAATGCAAAGAGAACTACAGGCCTTAGTATTACGTATACAACAATTCCAATTACAATTAAGGGAGATAGATAACGCGATTAAGGAGTTAAATAAGGTGAGTGAGGGCGAGAGAGTATATAAGTTATCCGGACCTATATTAGTCTCAGTTACTGCAAAAGAGGTCCTCGAGGAACTTAAGAGTAAGAGGGAGAGCTTAGAAATACGCCTAAAGACCTTAGAGAAGCAGGAGAACCTACTTAGAAAGCATATTACCGATCTAGAGAAGAAGATCAATAAGGCCTTAGGAGGCCAACAAAGTACTTAGATGTAATATTATGCTTATGGAGGATGAATTAAGTTTAAGAATAGCTAAGAAGATACACCGTTACGTAATCGATAAAGTAGGCGAGGAAAACGTATTTGAATTAATAGTTAGCGTAAAGAAGGTAAGCGATGATGAAGTAGAAGTAGAGGCGGAAATAGATTTAAACCCCTTTACCGGGTTAGACCCTAAAGCCTTATTAGAGGAAGCACTCAATTATGCGTTAGAGCTTAAAGGTAAAGAATTTAAGAAGGTAATTAAAGGTGAAGGGGGGACTTAAGGAGTACATTTCAATATTAAAATCGCTTAAGGGGAGTAAGTTAACGATAATTACCCACCCCAACGCTGATCCCGATGCGTTAGCTAGTACCCTAGGGTTTAAAGTTCTTTGCGAAGAACTTTGGGGAGGGCTTGGGGAGATACTTTTAGTATTCCCCCAAGGGATAAGTAAAGTCTCTAAGAGAGTAATTGAAAGATTAGGCGTAAAGTTAGATTACGAAGAGGAGATAAAGGAGATACCGGACTATGTAGCCATGTTAGATACGTCCAATTTAAACGAAATAAGGATAGGTAGCGAGCTTAGGAAAGCTGTTTTAAAGAATCCTAATAAGCTAATAGTAATAGATCATCACCACCCCAGCGAAAATCACATCATAAGTAAAGCATTAATATCTCTAATAATCCCTGAAGCTTATTCAACTTCATTTTTAGTATATAGCTTATTAAGGGAAGCTTCGGTAAAGTTAAGCCCCCAATTAGCTTCATTGCTCCTAGCTGGAATACTTTACGATACTAGGAGGTTTATGTATTCATCTGCTGAAGTATTCCGGGCTGTAGCGGATATGTTAAGCGAAGGAGTGGATTATCCTAAGGTAGTAGACTCGCTTAAAGTACAGGTAGACCTCTCCGAGAAGATAGCTAAGCTAAAAGGGTTGATGAGAATGAGGGTATTTAAGGTAGGAGAATGGTTAATAGCTACTTCCAGGATAGGTGCTTTTGAAGCTTCCCTAGCTAGGGCCATGATAGATGCAGGGGCCGATGTAGCTTTAGTAGCTTCGGAGAGAGAAGGTACCATTAGGCTAATAGCTAGGTCGACGAAGGAGTTCTTTTCCCTTACCGGTTTTAGTTTAGGTAAAAGCTTGCCTTCTTACCTTAAAGGGTATTTCGAGTGTGATGGAGGGGGACATGATACCTCGGCTGGTATGTTATGTAAAGCCGATATAGAGGAGGTACTTACGAAGGCAGTTGAGGTACTAGCTAACTATCTTAAGGAGGAGGTAAGGGAGTTATTAAGTTAGTCCTTCCTCACCTTAAGTAATCGTGGGAACAGTAAGAGTGCGGTCTTAGCTTAATCCTCCTTAGGTAGTACCTTAAGTAAAAATGATGCTAGCATCGATGTAATCATTACGGAGAGTATTAACGCTATGTAAGTGTCCTCCCCTATCAATCCCCTTTCTAAACCGAAGAGAGCCGCTACTATTCCGAAGCTTAACCTTAAATTATAAAGCAAGCAAGGCATCTTACCTAAGTTCCTTTTCGATAAGGTATTAACAGCTAATAATGTACCTAAGTACTTGGATATAAATGCTGAAGATGTTAATAGGAATGTCAGAAATATTCCCTTAAATCCCAAGGATACGAGATTTAAGGAATAACCTGCTTTAAAGAAAAATAGGGGGGCGGCAAAGCCGAAAATTAACCCTTTCAATTTCTCTTCTAAAGCCTTATGACCTTCAAGTAGGTCAGAGAAAAGTACGCCGGTAGCGAAAGCCACTATTACGTAGTGCAAGTTAGCTCTTTCCGAGAGGAGGCTCATACTAGCTAATGTTAAAAGAAGAAATCTGAGTTCTAAATCTATTAAGTTGCCCTTATATCTTAGGAATAACCATTTCCCCAATTTAGGAAGGTAAATTAGCGATAATATTATCAAGGAAAGGAAGAATAAGGAGGAGAAATTAAAGCTCTCGAATAATAAGCTTAACGAAAGCATACTTAATACGTCCACTACCATAGCCCCGGCTAGTAACAACTGACCTTCACTGCTTTTCGTTAATCCCGCCTCCCTTAACAGCGGATAAACCAAAGCTAAAGAAGTAGTAGATAATGATAATGCCGTTAACAGGGAGGGAGCTAAACTAAACCCTATTAAAATATACGATAACGAAAATATCGTTAAGAAGGGTATGAAGAAAGCTGAGGAACCTAGTATTAAGCTACCTTTAGCTTCTTTCCTTAACAGTTCCCTATCTACTTCAAAGCCCGCGAAGAACATTAAACCCAGTAACCCTAAGTTAGATAAGAAATCCAACCAAGATGGTTCAGGTAAAGAAAGTAAATTACGTATTATCAAACCAGCTATGATCTCCAGTATAGCCGTCGAAACCCCTAACTCCAAGGATATTAGCCCAGCTATCAATACCGATAGCCCTATTAAAGCCCCTTTGTACCCCATCGTTAACCTCTTCTTTAGCTTAAGGGTTACTTTTAAGTCTTCCGCTCCCTTCGTACCCTATAGCTTAAGTTATCTGTTTGATGGTTTAACTATTTAAAAAATTCACGAGAAGCTATAATTAAAATTTTGGGAATATTTAATAGTTTCGATTTCCTACATTACTTTTGGTGGGAATGAAATGAAGAAGAGTATAACTGATCCCGTTCCTGGTTAAATATTATTAAATTTAAGTTAAAGCTAAAAATTTAAATATTTCATTTTCTTCATAAAGATAAATACGTTATTCATTATTTATAAAA